>NZ_AHAM01000052.1:0-5000 GCF_000236565.1 Mesorhizobium alhagi CCNWXJ12-2
CCTGCCGCGCCAGGCCCTGCGCTTCGCCCGCTGGCGGGTTCGCCGCGACACTGCCGCTGCGCAAAACAAACCCCGCGACGCGGGCCGGATTCGCCGCGTTTGGCCGCTGCGGATGGGACGTCCGCCCGGCTCTCGCCGGCGGCCTTCCCATGAGGTCCACGAGGTGCTGACTGCCGCTCATGGGTTGGCCTTCTGGGCGCTGGAGCACCCCGACACATCATGACGCGCGTCCCTGCGCTTGCCGATCAATAGCCAGGCCGGCGAAACTCCGGAGCGTGGCAACAATTCTTCATGTGTGCGAAAGACAGGACCATGACGCTCGACGAATACAACAGCTTCTGCGGCGCGCTTCCCTTCGCGACCCATGTCGTCCAGTGGGGCGGCGCGCATGTGTGGAAGGTCGGCGGCAAGGTGTTCGCCATCGCCGGCTGGGGCGGCGGCGAAGAACTGGCCGTCACCTTCAAATGCTCCGAGTTCGCCTACGAAATTTTGAGGGAGCAGCCGGGCTGCCGTCCGGCGCCCTATCTCGCCTCGCGCGGCATGAAATGGATCCAGCGCCGGACGGGCGAAAGCATGGATGACGAAGCGCTGAAGGACTATGTCCGCGAAAGCCACGCGTTGATCTTCCGCGCGCTGCCCAAGCGCGTGCGAAGCGAGCTTGGCGCGGTTACATGACGATTATATGCATATTTGCTAAAATGCAGACCGAAGGCAGTCACCGCGCGGCCATTTTCATGCCCGGTTCATGTTGGAACTTCTAGGCTGAAGCGGCATTGGACGGCTGCATGGCGCGGCGCTGAAACGGAGATTTGGGGATAGATGCTCGGCAAGGTTTTCATGCTTTCGGCGCTGGTGGCTGGGCTTTCCGCGTCGGGGGCGCTGGCGTCGCAATCGGCCGGCGCTGCGCGCGAGGCCGATCAGGCCGCCCTCAGCCGATCTGAAGGCATTCAGCTGGCGCAGGCGGGCGACGTGGAGATCTTCTACGACGGCAATGGCAACCGCGTCATCATCGACGCCTACACCGGCGAGATCATCGCCGTGCAGCCGCCGCGGCGCGTCCGCCCGATGAACCGGCCGGCGCTGCGCCGTGAGTTGCGCGCGCGGGAACTGGACCGGGACGAACGCTACTATCTCGACGACCCCGAGGACATGGAGCGGCTGCGCCGGCGCAAGCTCGGGGATTATCGCCTCCTGCCGCCGCCCGTCGACGAATACGATTATCGCGATGAACCCTTCGTCGAGGAATTCCCGCCGGCGCCGCGGCGGCGCACATTGCCTGAACTCAGGGAAGAGCCTCCGCGCGTCGTCGAGCGCGCGCCGCCCGACGAGCCCGCCGAGCCTGCAACTCCCGGCGAGACCATCGTCGTCGATCCGGTTGCGCCACCGCCGATGAATTTCACCGCGCGCGAAGACGTCGCCGCTATCCAGGTGCTGATGGACCGGACCGGCGCTTCGCCGGGCGTCATAGACGGCAAGTTCGGCTCGAATGTCGACAAGGCCTTCGACGCCTACCGCGAGATCACCGGAACCAGCCTGCGGTCCACCGATTCGGCGGGCATCAAGGCAGCGCTTGCGGCGAGCGGCGGCGACCCGTTCACCACCTACACGATCACCGCCGCCGATGCCGCGGGGCCGTTCGTCGCCGCGGTCCCGGAAGACTACAGCGCGAAGGCGCGGCTCGAAAATCTGAGCTACACCTCCGTTTCGGAGATGCTGGCGGAAAAATTCCATATGGACGAGGGCTACCTGAAGGCGCTCAACCCGGACGCCAATTTCTCGCGGCCGGGCACCATCATCCGCGTCGCCAATGTCGGCGCTCCGGTCACGAAGAAGGTTCAGCGGATCGTTGCCGACAAGGGGCGCAAGCAGGTGCGCGCCTATGACGAGGAGGAGGGCGAACTGGTCGCCGCCTATCCCGCCACCATCGGCTCGACCGAAACGCCGTCGCCGACCGGCAAGCATGCCGTGTCGCGGGTCGCCTTCGACCCCAACTACACCTACAATCCGAAGGTGAATTTCAAGCAGGGCCGGAACGACAAGATCCTGACCATTCCGCCCGGCCCCAACGGACCCGTCGGCTCGATCTGGATCGCGCTGGACAAGCCAACCTATGGCATTCACGGCACGCCGGACCCCTCCAAGATCGGCAAGACCGAGAGCCATGGCTGCGTGCGCCTGACCAATTGGGACGCGCAGGAACTGGCCAAGCTGGTCAGCCCCGGCGTGATGGTCGAGTTCGTCGAGTAATACCGCGGTCCCCCGGAACCCTGCGGACGTATCGGCCCTTTGACGGGATTGCTGCGGTTGTGCTTTGCGCTATTTTCGGCGCATGCGATCGCCTTGCGAAGCACATGAGGGCGCTGTCCCGCAGACGGCGGCTCGGCCCGAAGATGGTACGTTCTGCCCGCGGGAGCGCCGCCGCTACGTGCTGGTCGCCGCGATTCTCGCTTCCTCCCTCGGCTTCATCGACGGATCGGTTGTGGCCATCGCCATTCCGGCGATGCGCAGCGACCTCGGCGCGAGCCTCATCGAAGCCCAATGGATTTCCAACGCCTATGCGCTGACGCTGTCGGCGCTGATCCTCGCCGGCGGGGCCGCGGGCGACAAGTTCGGCCTGCGCCGCACCCTTATCGTCGGGATCGCGCTGTTCATCGGCGCCTCGATGGTCTGTGCGGTCGCTCCGGACGCATTGTTTCTGATCGTCGCGCGCGCCGTGCAGGGCGTGGGCGCTGCCATCATGGTGCCCGGCAGCCTGGCCATCATCGCGAAGGCCTATCCGAAGAAGGAGCGCGGGCGCGCAATCGGCATTTGGGCCGCCGCGTCGGCACTCACCACTGCTTTGGGGCCGGTGATCGGCGGCGTGCTGCTTTCGTCGTTCGAAGACAGCGTCTGGCGCTGGATTTTCGCCGTCAACCTGCCGCTCGGCGGGTTGGCGATCTATTTCCTGGCGGCGAAAGTGCCCGCGGATGCGCCCGGCGAAACCCGCACCCTCGATCTCGGCGGCGCGGCGCTCGCCACCGTCTCGCTCGGCGCGCTTGCCTACGGCTTCACCGTGTTCGGCACTGCGAGCCTGCTGCATTCCGCCGCCTGGGTCGCTGCCGGATTTGTGGTCCTCGCGGCGTTCCTCGTCTGGGAACGGCGGCAGAAGGAGCCAATGGTCGATCTCGGCCTGTTCGCCAGCCGATCGTTTTCGGGGGCAAACGTCTCGACATTCTTCCTATATTTCGCGCTTTCGGCGATCCTGTTCTACCTGCCGATGCTGCTGATCGCGGGATGGGGCTTGAGCGAGGCGGCGACCGGCTTCATTTTCCTGCCGCTTTCTCTGGCGATCGCGCTTCTTTCGGGGCCGGTCGGAAAGGCCTCGGACAGCATCGGGCCGCGTTTGCCGATCGTCGCCGGCAGCCTGGTCGTGGCGGCCGCCTTTGCAGGCCTTGCGCTTCTCACGGGTGGAGGGATCCACAGCTTCTGGTTCGGGATTTTCCCGCTTATGGCTCTGATGGGCCTCGGCATGGCGCTTGTCGTCTCGCCGCTGTCGACGGCGATCATGACAGCCGTCGAGGACAGCGAGACCGGGTCGGCGTCTGGCATCAACAATGCGGTAGCCCGGATGGCCGGGCTGTTTGCCGTCGCGGCGATGGGCGGCGTCGCCGCGCTCCGCTACGCATCATTGCTGGGCGAGACCGCCGGCGTCGTGCCAAGCTTTGGCGAGGAGCCGGCGAGCGCGCTTCCGGCTGACGCCGAAAGCATCCGGCTCGCCGCGAGCGATGCCGCCTTCGCGGCTGTTTCCTGGGTCACCGCCGCGCTCTGCGTTCTCTCGGCTCTGACCGCCTGGATGACCGTGCCCGGAAGCGGCCGCACCGAAAGCGCCGAGGACGCAGCAAATCCAGCTTCGGCGGAGTGATTGTCGCCGCAAGGCCGGCCGGATCAGCCCTCGGCCTTGGCGCTCGCCACCTTGAGCGGATCGCCCTCTTCCTTGAGCAGGTCGTCGATGCGCTTGCGTTCCTTTTCGAAGGTCGCGAGATCGTCGCCCTTCAAAATGCGCCCGACCGGCAGCCTGACGCGCATCGGATCCACTTTGCGGCCGTTGACGATCAGTTCGTAGTGCAGGTGGTTGCCTGTCGACAGACCGGTGGATCCGACATAGCCGATGACCTGGCCCTGGCGGACCTTGGCGCCGGGCTTGATGCCTTTGGCGAGGGCGCTTTGGTGGTTGTACGAGGTTTCGTAGCCGTTGGCGTGGCGGATGATGGTCTGGCGGCCATAGCCGCCGGCCCATCCGGCCTTTTCGACGGTGCCGTTGCCCGAGGCGATGATCGGCGTGCCTCGCGGCGCTGCCCAGTCCACGCCGGTGTGCATGGCGGAACGGCCGAGGATCGGATGGTTGCGTCCGCCGAAGCCGGAGGTGAAGCGGCCATTGGGGAGCGGGTTGCGCAGCAGGAACTGCTTGGCGCTGCGGCCGTCCTGGTCGAAATAGTCGACGCTGCCGTCGGACGTCTTGAAGCGGTAGAAGTTGCGCGTGTTGCCGCCGAAGGTGGCCGACACGTAGAGCAGTTCGGAATCCTCGGACATCAGATCGTCGCCGTCGGGCTGCGAGAAGAAGACTTCGATGCGGTCGGCAGGATTGAGCCGCGACTGGAAGTCGACGTCGGATGCAAGGAGCTTGATCAGCTTCTTGGTCATGTCGCTGGACATGCCGTAGGCGTAGGCCGCGCGGTAGATGCCGTCATAGACCGTCGGCAGATTGCCCCGGACCGCGACCGGCGGCGTGTCGTCGAACGCCGTCAGCAGCGCCGGGTTCGGTTCCGGCTCCACCGTCGTGACGAACTGGTCGCGGTCGTTGAGTGCGATTGTCACGATATGCTGCGTCCGGTCGTAGACGCTGGTCCGCACGACGCGTGCGCGGTCGCCGCGGACCTCGAGTTCGACCCGCAGGACGGTGCCCGCCTTCAGGGTCGTCGAGTTCATGATCTTGCCGACAGCCTCGGCCATGCCGGTCGCAT
>NZ_AHAM01000052.1:10000-22032 GCF_000236565.1 Mesorhizobium alhagi CCNWXJ12-2
CTGTAGGCCGATGAAGCCATACCTGCGAGGGGTGGTGGAGGTATCAGAAGTGCGAATGCTGACATGAGTAACGTAAGGGGAGTGAGAGACTCCCCCGCCGAAAGTCCAAGGGTTCCTGCTTAAAGCTAATCTGAGCAGGGTTAGCCGGCCCCTAAGTCGAGGCAGAAATGCGTAGACGATGGGAACCACGTTAATATTCGTGGGCTTGGAGGTAGTGACGGATCACGTGTGTTGTCAGGTCTTATTGGATTGATCTGGCAGCGAAGTGGTTCCAGGAAATAGCTCCTCCTTATAAACCGTACCCGAAACCGACACTGGTGGACTGGTAGAGTATACCAAGGCGCTTGAGAGAACTATGCTGAAGGAACTCGGCAAATTGCACGCGTAACTTCGGAAGAAGCGTGACCCTTTTGCGGGCAACCGCAGGAGGGTGGCACAGACCAGGGGGTAGCGACTGTTTATCAAAAACACAGGGCTCTGCGAAGTCGCAAGACGACGTATAGGGTCTGACGCCTGCCCGGTGCTGGAAGGTTAAGAGGAGGGGTGCAAGCTCTGAATCGAAGCCCCAGTAAACGGCGGCCGTAACTATAACGGTCCTAAGGTAGCGAAATTCCTTGTCGGGTAAGTTCCGACCTGCACGAATGGCGTAACGACTTCCCCGCTGTCTCCAGCATAGACTCAGTGAAATTGAATTCCCCGTGAAGATGCGGGGTTCCTGCGGTTAGACGGAAAGACCCCGTGCACCTTTACTATAGCTTTACATTGGCATTCGTAGTGGCATGTGTAGGATAGGTGGTAGGCTTTGAAGCCCGGGCGCCAGCTCGGGTGGAGCCATCCTTGAAATACCACCCTTATCACTATGGATGTCTAACCGCGGCCCGTTATCCGGGTCCGGGACAATGTATGGTGGGTAGTTTGACTGGGGCGGTCGCCTCCTAAAGAGTAACGGAGGCGCGCGATGGTGGGCTCAGAACGGTCGGAAATCGTTCGCTGAGTGCAATGGCATAAGCCTGCCTGACTGCGAGACTGACAAGTCGAGCAGAGACGAAAGTCGGTCATAGTGATCCGGTGGTCCCGCGTGGAAGGGCCATCGCTCAACGAATAAAAGGTACGCCGGGGATAACAGGCTGATGACCCCCAAGAGTCCATATCGACGGGGTTGTTTGGCACCTCGATGTCGACTCATCGCATCCTGGGGCTGGAGCAGGTCCCAAGGGTATGGCTGTTCGCCATTTAAAGCGGTACGTGAGTTGGGTTCAGAACGTCGTGAGACAGTTCGGTCCCTATCTGCCGTGGGTGTAGGAATATTGAAAGGATCTGTCCCTAGTACGAGAGGACCGGGATGGACGGATCTCTGGTGGACCTGTTGTGGCGCCAGCCGCATAGCAGGGTAGCTATATCCGGACGGGATAACCGCTGAAGGCATCTAAGCGGGAAACCCACCTTAAAACGAGTATTCCCTGAGAGCCGTGGAAGACGACCACGTTGATAGGCCGGGTATGGAAGTGCGGCAACGCATGAAGTTTACCGGTACTAATAGCTCGATTGGCTTGATCGTTCTCATTTCGAATGCCTATCGCGAATGCGATGGATGGCACAAAAACAGCTTCTCGAAACAACATGCTCTTTGCCGACCTGGTGGTTATGGCGGAGCGGCTGCACCCGATCCCATTCCGAACTCGGCCGTGAAACGTTCCAGCGCTGATGGTACTTCGTCTCAAGACGCGGGAGAGTAAGTCGCTGCCAGGTCTGCCAAGCGCATGTTGTAAATCTTCTCTTGTCGATGCGGCCCGCCAAAACGGGATTTCGGGCCGCTCAATGCGGCCCCTTTGTTTTGGCCGGTTTCAATTTGCGGCTCAGCCCGCAAAAAACGGTGGCGCGGGGTGGAGCAGCCCGGTAGCTCGTCAGGCTCATAACCTGAAGGTCACAGGTTCAAATCCTGTCCCCGCAACCAAATACGAAAACGGCCCGCTTTGTGCGGGCCGTTTTCGTATTCGCTTGTGGTGGCCGGCTGATTTTAACCTCGTCAGGGGCCCGTAAGGAGGCGCAGCCGACGCAGCGGGGCAGAAACCGTCAAATCCTGTCCCCGCAACCAACAATTTACTTGCGATGCAAGTCCTGAACCCCGGTGTCTCTCAAGGCGTCGGGGTTTTTTTGTTTGCAGCCGGCCGCAACTGGCTGACATTGCTGGTGCCTGTTTGGTCGAGTTTACCGAGTTTAGCCCACGCTTTGACCGCTTCCCTTGCGCCTCGACAATGAAAGGCCGAGTCGCCTGAGGGTGGGTTCACAGTGCCAAAGCGCCTACTGTTCGTCGTCGGCCGCCCTTTGACCGCCTTCTACGGCGTCTCGCCTGAAGAATTCGATCACCTCATCGATTTCGGACTCTGCTTGTCCGAGAGAGCGAAGCACTGCTCCGCCAAGCAGGAGGCTTGATTCAATGGTCTCCGGCATCACGCTGGTGGCTCCGCCGCGCATCAGCTCCCCCATATTCGACGCATCGCGAGCGCGGACGATCACCGGTATGTCAGGCAGCTTCTTCTTTATGTTCCGAAGGGCGGAAGCAGCTGCGGCCGGATTGTCCAGGGTGATGACTGCGGCGCGGGCGCGGTCAAGTCCGGCGGCCGCGGTAATCGCATCTTGAGCCGCGTCCCCGAAAAACACCTGGAGTCCTCTCGACCGTGCTTGAGCAATGTTTTTCGCATCGAGATCGATAGCGATCCATTGCACGTCGCGAGCATCCAGCATCTGTGCAACGGTTCGCCCGACACGCCCGAACCCGGCGATTACGACATGGTCGGAGTATCCTTCGGTCTCGGTCATCAACGCCTCCAGGCCGCCGGCTGCCCGTTGCTCCAGCCGCGCTTGCACCTTGCGCCCGGCGAGTGCCAGGAGTGGCGTCAGCGTCATGCTTATCGCCACGACGGCAAGAAGAAACTGGCCCATTTCCATTGGGAGCACCGCCGCTCCCATCGCGAGCGAGAAGAGGACGAAGGCGAACTCGCCCCCCTGTGCAAGATGCAGCCCGGCATTTACCGCGACTGGCAGTGGCAGGCGGAAGCACCATCCCAAGGCGGCGGCAATCAACGCCTTGGACGAAATGAGCAACGCAACGGCCGCTATTATCGCCGGCAGTTGGGGAATGATAGTCGCCAGATCCAGAAGCATCCCGATCGACATGAAGAACAGCCCGAGCAGGAGGCCTCGCGCCGGACGGATGTCGGCTTCGATCTGGTGTCGGTACTCGGTTCCCGCCAGCATCAACCCGGCCAGGAAGGCACCGAGGGCCATGGAAAGCCCAGCCGCTGCCGTTCCCCATGCGGTGGCCAATACAACGAGCAGCGTCGCGGCTGCGAACAGTTCGGGACTGCGGGTTTCTGCTATCATCCGATAGAGCGGCCGCAGCACCAGTCTGCCTACCGCCAGGAGAAGACCCAGGGCGGCGATCGCTTTCAAGCCGGCGACAATCAGGGCCCATGCGAGCGCTTCGGGTTCGCTGCCCAACGCAGTTACGACCGCCAGGCCAGGCACGACCGCGAGGTCCTGGAGCAGCAACACGGAAAGGACTACCCGGCCGAAATGGCTGGACAGTTCGCCTCTTTCGGACAGGAGTTGAAGGACAAACGCTGTCGAGGACAGAGCCAGCGCGCCGCCGATCACAGCGGCTTGTCCCCAACCGGCGCCGAAGATGAGCGCTCCGCTCGCAAGCACGGCGCCGGTCACCACGACCTGCGCAAGGCCCAGTCCAAACACATACCGGGCCATGGTTTTCAGCCGCTCGAACGACAATTCGAGACCGATCGTGAAGAGCATGAAGACGATGCCGAATTCCGCAAGCCGATGTGTGCCCTCGACATCGCGAATGAGCGCGAGGCCATGAGGGCCGATCACGATCCCCGCCACGATGTATCCGACGATCGAATTGACCCGGAAATGACGGAATAGCGGAACTACGACAATGGCGGCGAGTAGAAAGACCACCGCGTCACGCAGCATCGAATAGTCGTTGGAAGCGGCGTCAGGCATCTCTTGATCTCAAAACACAGGGCCGCAGAGAGCCGGCGATCGCATCCGAACTACTCTCTTTTTGCGGCAAATCGGACAAGAAAGCTGTCTTCATACCGCCACCCTCTATCCCTCCCTCAAGGGGGAGGGGGTCGTCAGCGCGCCGCACCTCATCCATATGCAATAGCCCTCCTATAATGACCGGAGGAGGGGCAGACGGGAAGCTACCGTGCTTATCTTCCAAACAACATCCTGATGTCCCAAAGTGGTCATAGCCGCCGGCGTGCTCTGCGAATTGCTGGAGGACGGGCTCGTTCGGGAAGGTCCAGGAGGAAGTTGGCATAACGCCGACAGCCTTCATTCCAATCAGGGAGGGGTTCGCGATTTGAAGGTCCTTGGAATCGACTTCACGTCCAGCCCGCGCCGGCGGAAGCCGCTGACCTGCCTTCATTGCACGCTTGATGACGGAGTGCTGACGGCCGGCGAACTCGAGGAATGGGCGAGTTTCGACCTTCTTGAGCACGCGCTTCGAAAGCCGGGGCCGTGGATCGCCGGCATCGACTTCCCGTTCGGACAGTCCCGAAGGTTCATCGAGAATATCGGCTGGCCGGGAAACTGGATCGACTATGCAACCCTGGCAGGGTCGCTCGGCCGTGCCGAATTTCGCGCGACGTTGAAGAGCTACAGCGCGGCGCGGCCCTTCGGCGACAAGGAGCATCGCCGCAAGACCGACGTCGCGGCGTCGTCGATCAGCCCGCAGAAGCTCCATGGAGTTCCGGTGGGATTGATGTTCTTCGAGGGTGCGCGGCGGCTGGTGGAGGCGGGCGTCACGATCCCCGGCCTCCAGCAGGGTGACCCGGAGCGGATCGTCGTTGAGGCTTATCCCGGCGCTTTGGCCAGGCAACTGATTTCCCGAACCAGCTACAAGAACGACAGCCGCAGGAAGCAGACGCAATCGCAGTTCGAAACGCGCCATCGGCTGCTGGCATTGATTTTAGACGGGGACTTGGAGCGCAGCCATTCGATACGGGTCAAGGCTCCGCGCGATCTGGCCGACGACCCGACCGGCGACCAGTTGGATGCGCTTCTCTGTGCGATCCAGGCGGCTTGGGCTTGGACGATGCGGAGCGAGCGATATGGCGCGCCGGAACATATCGATCCGCTTGAGGGATGGATCGCCGATCCATCCCTCCGCGAAGCCCGGGACCCCGCCTATTCGGCGGGCCCCTCCGGGGCCAGCGCGGCTTCAGCCGGGCCGGGTTCAGGCCGCCTGCGCTGGAATGTCCTGCGCAGCGCGACGTAGAAGACGGGCGTCAGGAACAGGCCGAACAGCGTCACGCCCAGCATGCCGGAGAAGACGGCCGTACCCAGCGACTGGCGCATTTCCGCGCCGGGCCCGCTGGCGATCACCAGCGGCACAACGCCCAGGATGAAGGCGAATGCCGTCATCAGGATCGGCCGCAGCCGCAGCCGACAGGCCTCGACGGCCGCTTCGACAGCGTCAAGGCCGCGTTCCTCGCCCTGGCGCGCGAACTCGACGATCAGGATCGCGTTCTTCGCCGCCAGGCCGATGAGCACGATCAGCCCGATCTGCACGAGGATGTTGTTGTCGAGCCCGCGGAAGGCGACACCCAGGAGGGCTCCCAGCACGCTGAGCGGCACGATGAGCACGATGGCGAAGGGCGTGATCCAGCTTTCGTAGAGCGCCGCGAGAGCCAGGAAGACGAACAGGACCGACAGTCCGAAGATGAAGACCGCCGTGTTGCCGGTCTGCCGCTCCTGGAAGGCGAGTTCAGTCCATTCGAAGGAAGTGCCCTGCGGCAGCGTTTCGGCTGCGATTCCCTCCATCAGGTCGAGCGCCGTGCCCGTGGCGACGCCCGGCGCGGCATTGCCCTGCAGTGGCACGGAGACATACATGTTGTAGCGCTGCACGAGCGAGGGACCGGTGACGTCGCGGATCTCGACCAGGGTGCCGAGCGGCACAAGGTCGCCGGCCGCCGATCGCACTTTCAGCTTCAATATGTCGTCGCGATCGATGCGGAAGGCCTGGTCGGCCTGCGCCCGCACCTGGTAGACGCGGCCGAAGGCGTTGAAGTCGTTGACATAGGCGGTGCCGAGATTGATCGACAGCGTCTCGAAGATGTTGGGGATCGGCACGTTCAGCATGCGCGCCTTGTCGCGGTCGATCGCCAGGAAGAATTGCGGGCTGGACGCCGAGAAGGTGGTGAACACGCCCATCAGGCCGGGCGTCTGGTTCGCCTTGCCGGCGATGTCCTGGGCCAGCGCGAGGATCGGCCGCATGTCGGCGCTGTTGCGCTCCTGGAGCATCATCTTGAAGCCGCCGGAATTGCCGATGCCCGGGACGGGCGGCGGCGGCAGCGCGATGATGAAGGCCTCCTGTATGCTTTGCAGGCTGCCGAACAGCGTGCCGATGATCTTGTCGGACGTCTCGCCGCTCTCGAGCCGCTCCTCGAAGCTCGTGAACGGCGCGAAGATCACGCCGGCATTGCTGGCGTTGGTGAAGGTCGCGCCGTTGAATCCGGCGAAGGCGACGGCGTTGGCGACGCCCGGCGTCTCGCGGATGATGTCCGACGCCTTCTGGATGACTGCGTCCGTCCGCGCGAGCGAAGAGCCTTCCGGCAGTTGCACGACGACGATCGCATAGCCCTGGTCCATGGTCGGGATGAAGCCGCGCGGCACCGTCTGCAGCATGTGATAGGTCGCGTAGAGCAGGCCGGCGAAGACGAGCAGCATGGCGCCAAGCGCCAGCGTCGTGCCGACAAGCCTGTGGATCAGCCACGCATAGCCGTCCGCCAGCCTGTCGAACCCGTTGTTGAAGCCGTTCGCCAGGGCGCGGCCGAAGCGTGCCAGGAAGAAGTTCGAATGTTCCTCGCTGTGCGGCTTGAACAGCACGCCGGCGAGAGCCGGCGACAGCGTCAGCGAGTTGAACGCGGAGATCGCGGTGGAGACCGCGATGGTGATGGCGAACTGCAGGTAGAACTGGCCGGAAATGCCGGGAATGAAAGCCGCGGGAACGAAGACTGAGATCAGGACCAGCGAGATTGCGAGGACGGCGGTCCCCACCTCGTCCATGGTCTTGTGCGCGGCGGCGCGCGGAGCGAGCCCCAGCCTGATGTTGCGCTCGATATTCTCCACCACCACGATGGCGTCGTCGACGACGATGCCGACCGCCAGCACCAGCCCGAACAGAGTGAGCATGTTGAGCGAGAAGCCGAAGGCGAGCAGCACGGCCAGCGTGCCGATCAGCGAGACCGGTATCGCCACGATCGGCACGATCGCCATGCGCCACGACTGCAGGAACACGATGATGACGATCACCACCAGCAGGATCGCCTCGGCGATGGTGACATAGACCTCGTTGATCGATTCGGCGATGAACTCGGTCGGATTGTAGATGATCTCGTAGGCCAGCCCCTTCGGGAAATCCTTCGAAAGCTCCGCTATCGTCTTCTGGATTTCTTCCGCCGAGGCCAAGGCGTTTGTGCCCGGCCGCTGGAAGATGCCGAGCGCCACCGCAGCCTTGTTGTTGAGATAGGAATTGGTGACGTAGTCCTTGGCGCCGAGTTCTATGCGCGCCACGTCCTGCAGGGAGATCAGGCGGCCGTCCTCGGTCGACTTGACGATGACGTAGCGGAAGTCGCGCGCGTCGTCGAAGCGCCCTTGGGTGGTGACCGTGTACTGGAAGGCCGAGCCGTTGCCTATCGGCGGCGCGCCGATCGAGCCGCCCGACACCTGCACGTTCTGGTCGCGCAGCGCCTGGACAACGTCGCCCGCGGTCATGCCGTAGGCGGACAGCTTTTCCGGATCGAGCCAGATGCGCAGCGAATACTCGCGTTCGCCGAAGATCTGCACGTCGCCGACGCCGTCGAGCCTCAGCAGGACGTCGCGCACCCGCGAGCGGGCATAGTTCGAGACGTATAGCTGGTCGTATGTGTCGTCGGGCGACAGCATATGGATGACCATCATCAGGTCGGGCGAACTCTTGGCCGTGGTGATGCCGAGCCGGCGCACCTCTTCCGGCAGGCGCGGTTCGGCGATCGAAACGCGGTTCTGGACCAGCACCTGCGCCTCGTCGAGATCGGTGCCCGGGCGGAAGGTGACGGTGAGAGACATCGAGCCTTCGCCGGAGGAATAGGACGACATGTAGAGCATGTGCTCGACGCCGTTGATTTCCTGTTCGATCGGCGTCGCCACGGTCGCGGCGACGGTCTCGGCGTCGGCGCCCGGATAGGAGGCGCGCACCACTATGGTCGGCGGCGCGATTTCAGGATATTGCGCGACCGGAAGCTGCGTGTAGGCGATGCCGCCGACGAGCACGAGCACGATCGACAGCACCGCCGCGAAGATCGGGCGGTTGACGAAGAAATGAGCGAAATTCATTGCGTCTGCTCTTCGGTTTCCGCCTTGTCCGGCAAAGTGGTCATTTCGGGCTTGACGGTGACGCCCGGCCGCACTCGGACCAGCCCGTTGACCACCACCGTCTCCTCGCCGGTGAGGCCCTCGCGGATGACGCGGTAGCCGTCGATGCGCGGGCCGGTGCGCACCGGCTTGGCCGAGATCATGCCTGCCTCGTCGACAACGAAGACGATGCGGCGGTTCTGGTCGGCGCCGATCGCCTCGTCGGGCAGAAGCACGCCCGGATGCGGCAGCGAGCCCGGCACGTTGATGCGGCCGAACATGCCGGGCTGCAACACGCCGTCCTTGTTGTCGAAGCGCGCCCTGACCCGCATCGTGCCGGTCGCCTCGTCCAGGCGGTTCTCGGCGAAATCCAGCTTGCCCTTGAACGTCACTTCGCTGCGGTCGGCGACACGGACGACCACATCGATGCCGCCGGCGCCCTCCTGCATGACGCCGCCGCGCTGGCGGGCGTCGCGCGCATAAGCGAAGTAGGCCCGCTCGTCGATGTCGAAATAGAAGTCGATCGGGTCGATCGAGACGATGGTGGTCAGCACGGTCTGGTCGGCCTGCACCAGATTGCCCGGCGAGACGAGCCGGCGGTCGACCCGGCCGGCAAATGGCGCCTTGATCTCGGTGAATTCGAGATCGAGGCTGGCGTTTTCAAGTGCCGCCTCCGCCCCGTCCAGTTGCGCCTGGGCGGCAAGATATTCGCGGCGGCGGTCGTCCAGCGTCGAAACCGGTATGTTGCCGTCCCGCGACAGGGTTTCGGCGCGTTCGAACTGCATCTTGGCGAATTCGACAAGGGTTTTGGCCGAATCGACTTGCGCCTGCGCCTGGTTCAGCGCCGACTTGAACGGCCGCTGGTCGATGGTGAACAGCAGATCGCCCTGCTTGACCAGCGTGCCATCCTGGAAGTGGACCTGTTCGAGGTAGCCGCCGACGCGGGAGCGCAGCGAAACCTGGTCGACGGCCTCGAAGCGGCCGACGAATTCATCGTCCTCGACGATGTCTCGCACCACCGGCTTGGCGACGGTGACGACGGGAGCGGGAGGCGCTTCCTGCGCCTGTGCGGCCGGGGCCGCGAGCAAGCCGATCCCCGCGAACAACGCGGCGGCGAGCCATTTTGCAATGACGTTTCTGCTGGAGGGGGCGGCCAGAGAATCGTGGCGGAGACATGCAGTATGAACCATGGGTACCCCTCGTAATTGGTTCCTTCATGCGAAGCCCGTAACATCTAGGTAGCGGGTGTGCACCGCACAAATCAATCTTTTTGAAGTGACCACCAGAAGCTGCCACTCCTGCCATTTGCCTGGAGATGCCGGCTCTTGGCGCTATTTCTCCCTTTTCGCGGAATGTTTGATGCTGCCCCTTGACCTTCCAGTCACTGGAAGCCCTACCTTGCTGTCACTACATTCGAAAGGCGCAGGAAAAACCCATGGATCACGGCCACCAGCACCATCACCATTCTCATGAAGCAGCGGACGCGGTTACGCGCGATCCGGTCTGCGGAATGACCGTCGACCCTGCCGCCGGCAAGCCGTCCGCGCACTACGACGATCACGACTATCATTTCTGCAGCGCATCGTGCCGGGAAAAATTCGTCAAGTCGCCGGAAACCTACCTGGAGGCGACGGACCCGGTGTGCGGCATGAAGGTCGATCGTTCGACGGCCAGGCATTTCGCGCGCCATGAAGGCAAGGGCTATTATTTCTGCTCGGCCGGATGCCAGAAGAAATTCGAAGCCTCGCCGGAGACCTATCTGGGCGACCGGCCGGCGCCCGAGCCGATGCCGGCCGGAACCCAATATACCTGCCCGATGCATCCGGAGATCGTCCGCGACAAGCCAGGCTCCTGCCCGAAATGCGGCATGGCGTTGGAGCCGATGGGCGTGCCGACCGGCGAGGAAGGCCCCAATCCGGAGCTGGTCGATTTCACCAGGCGCTTCTGGGTCAGCGCGGTCTTGTCGATCCCGCTTCTCGTCCTCACCATGGGACCGATGCTCGGGCTTCCGGTCCGCGACCTGTTCGGCGAGCGGGCAGCGGTCTGGATCGAACTCGCGCTGGCGACGCCGGTGGTCCTGTGGGCGGCGCTGCCCTTCTTCCATCGCGGCTTCGAATCGATCGTCAACCGCAGCCCCAATATGTGGACGCTGATCTCGCTCGGCGTCGGCGCGGCCTATGGCTACAGCGTCGTCGCGACGCTGTTTCCGGACGCGTTTCCGCATTCCTTCCGCGGCCATGGCGGCACGGTGCCGGTCTATTTCGAGGCGGCGAGCGTCATCGTCGCGCTGGTCTTCCTCGGCCAGGTTCTTGAACTCAAGGCCCGCGAGCGCACCGGCTCGGCCATCCGCGCGCTGCTCGACCTTGCGCCGAAAACCGCCCGCCGCATCGGCAAGGACGGTTCGGAAACCGACGTACCGCTGGATGAAGTTCATACAGGCGATCTCCTGCGCATCCGCCCCGGCGACAGCGTGCCCGTCGACGGCACGGTCAGCGAAGGCCGCTCGTCGGTCGACGAATCCATGATCACCGGTGAAGCGGTGCCGGTCGAGAAGACTGCCGGCGACAAGCTGACCGGCGGCACGCTCAACAAGAACGGCACGCTGGTCATGCGCGCCGAGAAGGTCGGCGCGGACACCGTGCTGTCGCAGATCGTCGAACTCGTCGCCAAGGCGCAGCGCAGCCGCGCGCCGATCCAGGGCCTCGCCGACCGTGTCTCGTTCTATTTCGTGCCGGCCGTCGTCCTGGTCGCGATCGTTTCCTTCATAGTCTGGGCGATCTTCGGCCCCCAGCCGAGCATGGTGTTCGCGCTGGTCTCAGCCGTTTCCGTGCTGATCATCGCCTGTCCCTGCGCGCTCGGCCTGGCAACGCCGATGTCGATCATGACCGCGACCGGCAGGGGCGCGCAGGCCGGTGTGCTGATCAAGGACGCCGAAGCGCTCGAGCGCTTCGCCAAGGTCGACACGCTGATCGTCGACAAGACCGGCACGCTGACCGAAGGCCGGCCGGTGCTGACCGATGTCGTCGCCGCGGAAGGTTTTGACGAGAACGAAGTGCTGGCGCTCGCCGCCGGCCTGGAAAAGGCGTCGGAGCATCCGCTTGCCGAGGCCATCGTCGAGGGCGCGAAGTCGCGCGGCGTGAAGCTTCCCGAAGCGTCCGACTTCGACGCCGTCACCGGCAAGGGCGTCAAGGGCACAGTCTCCGGCAAGGCGGTGAGCCTCGGCAATGCGATGATGATGCAAGAGGTCGGCATAGACGACGCCGCGCTCTCCGGCCGCGCCGATGCGCTGCGCGCGGACGGCAAGACCGCGATGTTCGTCGCTGTCGGCGGGCGGCTTGCCGGCATCGTCGCGGTTGCCGACCCGGTCAAGGCGACCACGGCCGAGGCGATCGAAGCCCTGCATCGCAGCGGGCTGAAGATCATCATGGCGACCGGCGACAATGAGCGCACCGCGCGCGCGGTCGCGGAAAAGCTCGGCATCGACGACATCCGCGCTGATATACTGCCCGAGGGCAAGAAGACGCTGATCGACGAATTGCGCGCCGCCGGCGCCCGCATCGCCATGGCCGGCGACGGCGTCAACGATGCGCCGGCGCTGGCCGCCGCCCATG
>NZ_AHAM01000051.1 GCF_000236565.1 Mesorhizobium alhagi CCNWXJ12-2
GGTCGCGGCTGGACAGTCCTTCGAGGTAGGTGCGGATTTCATTGACCAGTTCGAGCCCGACCTGGTTCGGCACGATCTGGTTGTCGAGGATCCATTTCTTCGCCTCCGGCACCGCCACGGTCTCGGCAAGCAGATTGTGCATCTCGACGACGTCGACGCCGCGATCACGCATCTTGGTGATGAAGTCGAAATGGTCGCGCTTGGCGACGTCGACCCACAAGACGTCGTCGAACAGGAGGGCGTCGCAGTTGCTCGGCGTGAGCCGCTGATGTGCCCGGCCCGGCGCGCAGACCATGACCTTGCGCAACTGGCCGACCTCGGAGTGCACGCCAAATTCGGTTCCCATGGTAAGGCTCCCTGTATTTTGCTGGTCACGGCGTGATGATGCCGGTCGCGAGCCCGTAGGCGCCGGCTGCGCCTGCGAGGACGGTGATGCCGAAGACGGCGAGTTCGACCGGGGTGAAGAGTCGTGCATTCTGTTCGCGGCGGGCCCAGAAATAGAGAATTGTGCGGGGCACGAAGAGCACTGCCACCAGCAAGACGTATTTCAGGCCGGCGGCAACGAACATGAACAGCGTGTAGATGACCGCCATCCAGGCGAAGATCTGGTCGCGAGCGCGCTCGCCTGGCGCGTCCTCATAGCCTGCGCCGCTGCGCGCGAGTAGGACGCCATAGCCCGCGACAAGCAGATAGGGCAAAAGCGCGGTCACGCTGGTCATGTCGAGCATAAAGTTGAATGCGTCGCGCGACCAATAGGTCGAGATGACGAACAGCGAGACCACGATGTTGGTCAGCCACAGCGCGTTGGCGGGAACCCGGTTGCTGTTTTGCGCAGAGAAGAGCTTCGGCATGTCTTGCGACTTGGCGGCGGCAAACAGGACTTCCGCGCAAATCAGCGACCAGGCGAGATACGCCCCGAGCACCGACACGAGCACGCCGATGGAAATCATCACTGCGCCCCAGTGGCCGACCGCAAGTTCGAGCGCGCCCGCCAGGGAAGGGTTCTGCACCCCGGCGATCGCCGAGCGCGGGGCGGTCGCATAGGGCAGCAGCGTAACAGCCACCATCAGGCCGGTCACGCCGACAAAGCCGAGGATGGTGGCGGCGCCGATATCCGCACGCTTCTTGGCAAAGCGTGAATAGACGCTTGCACCCTCGATGCCGATGAATACGAACACCGTGATCAGCATGGTGTCGCGCACCTGCGCCAGCAGGGTCTTTTCCGGCATGTCGACGCCGCCGAAGAAGTTCTCGGAAAACTGCGAATAGTTGAAGAAGAGGATGAAGGCGAGGATCGCCACGATGATGGGAACGATTTTGGCAATAGTGACGATCATGTTGAGGTGGGTCGCCTGCTCAACCCCGCGCAATATCATGAAGTGGAACGCCCAGATGCCGGCAAGCGACACTATGATGGCGATCGCGCTGCTTCCGTCGCCAAAGGCTTCAGGGAAGAAGAAACCGAGCGTGGAGCCGATCAGCACCCAGTAGAACACGTTACCGAGGCAACTGCCGAGCCAGTAACCGAAAGCCGACAGGAAACCCATGTAGTCGCCAAAACCGGCCTTGGCGTAGGCGAATACGCCGGAGTCGATGTCGGGCCGCCTCTCGGCGAGCGTCTGGAATACGCGCGCCAGCATGTACATGCCAGTGCCGGCAATACACCAGGCGATGATGGCGCCAAACGGACCGGTCGCTGTGGCGTAGCGGCCGGGCAGGTTGAAGATGCCGGCGCCGACCATCGAACCGACGACCATGCCGGTCAGAGCCAGCAAGGAAAGCTTCTGATCGGTTTTGTCGGTCATATGGTAGCTCCGCGCGTAGCCTTCCTGCCGAGAGTTCGAAGGTAGCTACTATATACTCTTCGGGAGCCATCGATGGCGACGTGATCGCAATGCGATCGCTCCTCGACCGACAAGAAGACCATAGCTGGCTCGAAACAGCCTGCATTCGAGACCACGCTATCTGCCGCCGCCAATGCAACTGGTGACATCTTTCCCGTGCAATGACGGCAAGTTAATCTACCATGAGGCGAGCATTACTCAAGACCTTCTCAGCTTCCAAATTTGTAAGTTCCACTTATGAGAACAGACAGGTCACCGAGTAACCACGGTATCGTAGGGCACCGCGTCGTTGAACACGCATCGTCGCCGTGTGCCCCGCATGGCAAGTCTGCATGTTCCCATTATACCGCTAAAAGCCGCCAGTCCGGTCCCGGCCCCATTGCTGCCATCCGGAAATCGTGTCCCATAAGCTGCTGCTGGCGCAAGCGATCCGCCACTCCCTGTCACCATCTGTCAGCAGTCTTTCTCCGACGTTTATCCCCACCCCATTCGCCGCGCGCATAATCCCCGCACCGCCCCCGCGGAAGCCCTGGTCCGGACCGGGGATCAGGGGAGGGCGGGCGAGGGGAGGCGGCGATGGACTGGAGTGCAGCGATCGAGAAGCACTGCGAGGCGCTGACGCACATCGTGGCGACGCTCGTCGCCATGGCCGGCCTCGGGGGACAGCTTGCTTTCCTCCCGCAGGAAGGCGCGTCGCCTCGAGGTTCGGCGCAGGCGGAAAGCAAACCGTCCCAGGCGCTGCCGCGCCATCTCCGCCTCGCCGTGCTGCGGCTCCTGCGTCCGGCAGAGTCCGCCACGCGGCGGCTCATCATCGCGCTGGCGCGCGGGCTTGTCGTGACACTGCCGCCGCCGCGCAAGGCCCCGCAGGCAGGCAAGTCAAAGGTCGTTCCGACGATCCTGAGCAACGGTGTCGGAACCGGCATTGTGATGCCTTCCGCGATCCCAGGCGGCTCCTCATCCGCCCGCGCCGCGCCACGCGCGTTGAGCCTGCCGCTTTTCGATCCGCTGCAGCGTTCGTTCCGCCTGCGCCGGCCGCAGCAGAACGGCGTGCCGCGCATCTCATTTCCCGGCTTCACCCAGCCGTTTCCCGTAGCAAGCCGCCGCCCGCCCGCGCCCGACGATGCGGTCGATTCGGGCCGTCTTGGCCGCCGGCTCCC
>NZ_AHAM01000050.1 GCF_000236565.1 Mesorhizobium alhagi CCNWXJ12-2
TGCGCCGGCCATCGCATGGCGGCTATGGCAAGCGACTTGATCTCCGGCATCGGATCGGCCACGAGGTTGCTGCGTTGACCGACCATAGCAGAAGCGCTGGGAAGCGCAGCGCCCTTGGTTCGAGCCTGAAAAGGAATTCTGTCCCGTTGCAGAAGCTGTTCGACACTGAACTTTCGATCGCGCGCAAGCGCCGGGCGCTGGCGCAGGCGGTTCCGGGCGCTGATTTCCTGATGGAGCGCGCGGCGGAAGATCTTGGCGAGCGCCTTTCGGCGGTCGAGCGGCGTTTCACCAAGGCGGTCGCGCTCTATTGCGTGACGCCGGCCGCGCGGGATGCCGTATTGGCAACCGGCAAGGCGGAGGAAGTAATCCAGATCGAGGCGGACGCGGCGTTCCTTGCCGACAGCCCGGGCTTCGTGGCCGAGCCCGAGCACCTGCCGCTGGAGGCGGGCAGCATCGACCTCGCCGTCTCGCTGCTGGCGCTGCAGGAGGCGAACGACATTCCCGGGATGCTGGTGCAGATCCGCCGTGCGCTGAAGCCCGACGGGCTGTTCCTGGGCTGCATGGCCGGCGCGGCGACGCTTTTTGAGTTGCGCGATTCGTTGCTGGCGGCCGAGGTCGAACTCCATGGCGGCGCCAGCCCGCGCGTCATCCCGTTCACCGATGTCCGTGATGCCGGCGCGCTGCTGCAAAGGGCCGGCTTCGCGCTGCCGGTCGCCGATGTCGAGACGGTGACGGTGCGCTACGACAATCTGTTCGGGCTGATGGCGGATCTGCGCGGCATGGGCGCTACCAACGCGCTCGAGGCGCGCTCCCGGCGGCCTGCGACGCGGACGCTGTTTGCCCGCGCGGCGCAAATCTATGCCGAGCGCCATTCCGATGCGGACGGGCGGATCAGGGCGACGTTCTCGCTGGTGTGGATGTCGGGCTGGACTCCCGATCCTTCGCAGCAGAAGCCGCTGAAGCCGGGCTCGGCGCAGGTTTCGCTGACGAAGATATTGGGCGATGTGAAAGACCAGTAACCGGTGGCGCGTGCAGGGACCGCCAGTTCTACCGGTTGAGGCCTTCCACAATCCTGTCGCTGTTGTCGTTCCAGAGAATTTCCAGCACGTTGGCGAAGTTGCCGGCACTGCCGAAGATCGCCAATGATATGAGCGTCGCGATCAGGCCGTATTCGATCGCCGTCGCTGCCGAGTCGTCCTCGAGAAACCGCCGGATCAGTGGCCGCATAGGTGGTAACCCCTTTGCGTTTTACCCTACCGTCAACCTGTTAAGAAAGGTTAACGCGGCAGCCTTAACAGCCGGTGAAGCCGCGCTTCAGCAATCGCCGCTGCGCGCGCCATCGCTGCGGATGATGCAGACAGCGTCCGGAGACGATTGCAGCACGCTCCTGCGGATGGTGTAGCTGGTCGTGCCGCCTATGCTGCCGGTGCTCATCAGGTCGACGCCGGCATTGCGGGCGAGACCCGTTCCGCTCCGGCTTTCAAGCAGCGGCGCGGCGATCAGCGCCAGCGCTACCGCCGCAGCGCCGAACAGCAGCGTGATGCGCAGCGCGCCCCATTCACTAGCGGAATCCATGCGAATTCTCCCTTGCCCCAATCCAGTGCTGTTCCGTCAATTTTTCATGGTTGAATAAACGTTCCATTAACGCTGATTTCCATGCCGGAGGCCGGGCAGCGTCCTGGTCTTGCCGCTGAGCGCCGCACCGAGCGGCAGAATAGCCGGCAGCAGGGCGACCAAGGGGCCTACCGCCTGCGCGCCAGCCGGGTTGAGCGCGGTGGCCGCAAAGGCGGCGGCAGCATGGATGCGGGTCGAGAACTGCCGCAGCCAGGCCGCCGAATAGAGTTTAGCGGCCGCTTCGCGCGCGGAACGGTCATGGATATCGACGCCGGCCAGCGCGGCGGCGAGCAGCCAGCCGGATTGCAGCGCCATGGAGATGCCCTCGGCGATGATCGGGTGGGATTCGCCGGCGCAGTTGCCGGCGCGGAAGACGCCATCTGCGAAGCGTGGGCGGATGCCCGGCCGGATCGGTCCGGCGGCGAGCCACTGCCTGTCCAGTGAGGCGTGACCGATCGCCTCGCGAACGCCTTTGCAGGAAGTCACGATGTGCCGGTGCACCGCCTCGGCCGCCGAGCCGCCCTGCGCCTGGCGTATTTCGGCCAGACGATCGCGCCGGATGCAGCAGGACAGCGAAAGCCTGCTCTGGTCGGCCATGACCATGCCGCCATAACCGCCGGGAAACACCAGTAGCGGCATCAGATCGTGGGGCAGGGCGGAATGCCGGAAATGCGCCTTGAAGCCGAGAAGGTCGTAGGGATGGTTGCGCTTCGGCAGATGGCTCGGCAGGCTGCCCGGCTCCCACGAGCCATGCGCTGCGACCACCACCGGCGCGCGGAGTTTCAGTTCGCGATGGCGCGACGCGATCCGCACGATGCTGGCGTTTTCGCCCGCGACGATATCGGTCGCGCGGAAGGGCTGGAACACAGTCGCGCCGGCATCGTGCGCCGATGTCAGAAGAAGATCGTCCAGTGTGTCGCGCCCCAGCGCCCGCCCGTACCCACTGCCAGAGGCTGGCGGCATGGCTGCCGCCACGCAATGTTCGCCGGCGAAAAGCCCGACGCGCCGGATTTCCGGCCCGGCCTTTTCCCGCCATGTGTTGCCAACGCCCAATTTGTCAAGAAGGGCGATGTTGGTTGCCGAGATGAACTCGCCGCAGACCTTGCGCGGCGGGAAATCCACCTTCTCGACGATGGCCACGCGGCGGCCCTGCCGGGCAAGCGCCAATGCGGCGCAAGAGCCCGCCGGACCCGCCCCGATAACGACCGCGTCATAGGTCATGCGTCCTCCGACCGGTTCGCCGCGAAAACATGCGTGAACAGGCCCGCGCGGCGCTCATCGAGGTGGTCGTGTTTCGCCGGCCAAAGCGCCGAAAGTTCAGAGCCGCGAAAACCGGCGCGCACGCTCGCCGGCGCGTCATGGCGGGTGACGTCGCCCGCGCCAACCATCCAGAGCAGGCGCGAAGCGGCGTGCGCGAAGCCGGTCCGGCGCGGCTCGGTCGCGACGAAGACCGGCGCGATCGGCCGCAGCGCTGAAAACAGCCGGGCGAGATCGGCATCGGCGAAATGGTGCAGGAACAGATTGGCAGTCACGACATCGAAGCAGGCGTCGTCGGCGGAATGGAGCCAGTCGAAAACATCGGCGGTGACGGTCTTGGCCGGCCAGCCAAGTTCGGCGAATGCGGCGCGCCGCTCGGGCGTCACGAGGTCGGCGCGGTCGAGCAGCGTCAGTTCCACGCGCGGCCATTTCGGCGCGATCCGGCGTGCGACCCCGAGCATGAAAGCTCCGTCGCCGGCCCCGATCTCCAGGATACGGCGCGGCGGCGACGCAACATGGTCTTCCAGCAGCCGCGCCATGATCGACTGCTGGAACATCAACCTGTTGACGAGGACGAGGTCGCGCCGGGCGGTGATCGCGCGCGGATCCTTCTCGGCGAGCCCGTCGAGGATTTCGGGCTGCACGAGGCGGTCGGCGAGGCCCGGCATTTCAGACCGTCCTGAAAACCATGGTCTCGGCTGTCAGCCCAGGGCCGAACGCCATGGCGCAGCCGAGTTGGCCGGGCGCGGCGCGCTTCAGCATCCGCTCCAGAACGAACATGATCGTTGCCGACGACATGTTGCCGTTCGCCCGCAACACTTCGCGGGAATCGTCCAGCGCCTGCGGGCCTAGCCCGAGCGCCCGCTCGGCGGCGTCGAGAACCGATCTTCCGCCGGGATGGATGGCCCAGAGGTCGATCTCGGCTGTCGCGCGGCCGTGCAGTATCGCGCTGATCTCCTTGCCAAGGATTTCCTGGAGTGCGGCCGGAACCTGCCCGGAAAGATGCATGTCGAAGCCGTCGTCGCGGATGTGCCAGCTCATCAGGTCGCGCCGGTCGGGCGCGATCGCGGCATGAAAGCCGTCGAGCCGCAGGCCGTGCGGCTCGGCCGTGACGAGGGCTGCCGCGCAGCCGTCGCCCCACAGGCAGAAGGACAGGAGCTTTTCGAGATCGTGCGTTTCCTTGAGGTGCAGCGTGCAGATCTCGACATTGACGATCAGGACCCGCGCCTCCGGCTGGGAACGCACGATGTGCCGCGCCAGCTTCAGCGCGTTGATCGCGGCGTAGCAGCCCATGAAACCGATCATCGTGCGCTCGACCGAGGGCGGCAGGCCGCACCGGGCCATCAGTTCGAGGTCTATGCCGGGCGCGGAAAAGCCGGTGCAGGTTGCGACGATCAAGTGGGTGATGCCGTCGCGCTCGGCCTCGGGCAGCAGGTCGACTGCCTTTGTAGCGAGTTCAGGTGCTGCGCGGTCGAACATCTCCATGCGCTGGCCAGTGCCGGGAAATGCGTCGCGCCGGAAAATCCCGTCGCGGTCGAGGGCTCCGCTCGACGGGTCGTCGGTCGGCGCGAAGCAGGAATAGCGCTGCTCGATGCCGGCCCTGTCGGCCATGCGGCTGAATATCTGCTGGCTGCGCGGATCGGCGGCTAGCAGGGAAGCCGCGAAATCGAGGAAGAAGCGATGCACCTCATGGTCCGGCACGGCCGTCGCGATGCGGTTCACATAGGCGTCGGCTGGCATGCAATCGGTTCCCGGCGGCTTCACGTTATGATTAACGTTGCCGGCCGGGCATTTAGTTCCGCGATTGGCTATTCCGACTGGATTGGGAACGGGCTCTAGCGTCACTCAGCGGAAGGCGATTACGTCTTTCACAAATCGTTCGCCGGCGGCAGGTAGCGGTGATAGGAATCGCCAATGCATCCGCTTCTCCGATCTCCGATACTGCCAGCCATCACATTCTTAGTCTTATTCGCGATTCTGGACGCGCTCTTTGGTCGAGTGGGCGTGATTGTAGGGTTATTCCTATATTGCATCGGGATACTGGTGTCTTTGACCTTCTTTGCCCTTGTTGCGGACAAAGAAGACCGGAAGCGCCGGGAGCAGGACTAGACACCCCTAGGGCGTCGGCAGCAAGATAAAGCCGCAGTTCTCTAAAGAAGGTCGATCAGGAACGGGATCAGCGGGATGTCGGCCGGCGGCATAGGATAGTCGCGCATCTGGTGTGGGCGCACCCATTTCAGCGCCTGCCCCTCATGCGGGTGGGGCGTGCCCCAGAAGCGCCGGCAGATGAAAAGCGGCATCAAAAGATGAAAGCTCTCGTAGGAATGGCTGGCGAAGGTCAGCGGCGCGAGGCACGCGACCTTGGTCTCGATGCCCAGTTCCTCGCGCAGCTCGCGAATGACGGTCTCTTCCGGTGTTTCGCCGGGCTCGACCTTGCCGCCGGGAAATTCCCACAGGCCGGCGAGCGGCTTTCCCTCCGGGCGCTGCGCGATCAGCACGCGCCCGTCGGCGTCGACCAACGCGCAGGCGGCCACCAGCATTACAGGCTTGCTCCCGTCCGTCATCACGCCTCCGGCGGCCGGCGGTAGTGATAGCGGTAGATCTCGGAGAACCCGATCGAGCGGTAGAGGCCGAGCGCGGCCTCGTTGTCGGCCTCGACCTGCAGCCACGCCTCGCGGGCGCCGCGCAGGCGCGCCCATTTCAGGGACGAAAGCACGATGCGCCGGCCGTGGCCCTTGCCGCGATGGGCGGCGTCCGTCGCGATCTCGAACAGGCCGGCAAGGTCGCCGTCATGCACGCAGATCGCGGTTGCCAGCGGCTCCTCGTCCTGCTCGACCACGAACAGCCCGGCTTCGGGCTGGATCGAGCCGAGGATTTCGGAAAGGCCGGGCCGCAGCGACGCATCGGAGCCGTGAACCTTCAGCGCCGCGCCGATGAAGCGGCCCATATCCTTCAGCGGAATCTGGTCCATCGCCTCGGCGATCGCCGCGTCATCGAGCGGCGCGCGCATGACCAGCGATTCTGAGAACACCGACCAGCCTTCGGCGTCGAGATGGCGCGACAGCGCAACGCCCGAGAGCGGCGACATGCGGAAGGTCAGCGGCCTGCCATAGGCGTCGAAGCGGCGCGCCGCGCGGGCGATGCGCTCTCCGATATTGACGACGTCGCCCGGATCGAGCGGGTTGACCGAATTCAGCCGCTTGGCCGGATGGCCGGCCGTCAGCCGCACCAGCCATGTGCCGTCATAATGCACGGCCGCCGCCGGCCAGGCGCGAAAGCCCGCCGCTTCATAGCGGCGCACCTTGGCGAGTTCGGGGAGGGGTGAGGCGTTCGACACCGCCGGTTCAGCTCCGGTAGTCGCCATTGATGGCGACATATTCCTTGGTGAGGTCGCAGGTCCACACCGTCGCTTTGCCGCGTCCGATGCCGAGGTCGGCGCGGATCGCGATCTCGTCGCGCTTCATATAGGCAGAGGTCGCGGCTTCCGAATAGTGCGGGTCGCGCTCGCCCTCGACCGCCAGGCGGTTGTCGCCGAACCAGATCGACAGGCGGTCGCGGTCGGCTGGCTCGCCGGCCTTGCCGACCGCCATGACGACGCGGCCCCAATTGGCGTCCTCGCCGGCCACTGCGGTCTTGACCAGCGGAGAATTGGCGATCGAAAGCGCGATCTTCTTTGCAGAGCGCGAGGATTTCGCGCCGGTGACGGTCACTTCGACCTGCTTGCGCGCGCCCTCGCCGTCGCGCACCACCTGCAAAGCCAGGTTCTTGAGCAACCGGTTCAGCGCCCGCCGGAACTGGGCGAGGCGCGCATCGTTCGGGTCGGTGATCTGAGGCGCTCCGTGCTTTGCCGCGGCGCCGGTGGCGAACAGCATCAGCGTGTCGCTGGTCGAGGTGTCGCTGTCGACGGTGACGGCGTTGAAGGTCGCGCCGACGCCTTTCGACAGCAAGCTCTGCAGCACCGCCGCCGAGAGCGGCGCGTCGGTCGCCACGAAGGACAGCATCGTCGCCATGTCCGGCGCGATCATGCCGGCGCCCTTGGCAATGCCGTTGATCGTCACCTCGGTCTCGCCGAGCTTTACCGTGGCGGTGGCGACCTTCGGATAGGTGTCGGTGGTCATGATCGCCTTGGCGGCGTCCAGCCACAGGTCGGACTTCGCTTCCCTGGCCATGCCGGCCAGGAGATGGCTGAAGCGGCCTGCATCGAGCGGCTCGCCGATGACGCCGGTCGACGCCAGAAATACTTCGCCAGGTTTGCAGCTAACGGCATCGGCCGCCGCCTTGCCGGTCAGGGCGGTCGCCTCGCGGCCTTTCTTTCCGGTGAAGGCGTTGGCGTTGCCGGAGTTGACCACCAGCATGCGCGCCTTGCCGCCGGCGAGGTTCTCGCGGCAGAAGTCGACCGGGGCCGACGGGCATTTTGAGCGGGTGAACACGCCGGCGACCTGCGTGCCCTCGTCGAAAATCACGGCCAGCAGGTCGGTGCGGTTCTTGTATTTTATGCCGGCTTCGGCGGTGGCGATGCGCACGCCCTCGATCGCCGGCATTTTCGGATATTTCTTGGGCGCAAGCGGTGAGACGGTGGCGGACATGGATCCTCGAACGTGCTGCCGGACAGGAAAACGTTCGTTTGCCCTAGTGCAGTCCGCCGCGCAAGCCTCACTCGGGAGTTGCGCGCGATGCGCCTGATAATCAATCGGCCTTCATGCCGGACGCTACGGCGTCGACGAAACGGGCGGCAATCGAACCGTCCTTGTCTAGCGCCGGGTTGAGGATGGTGATGTTCATGCCGACAACCCGTTCGGTCGAAAAGGCTTGCCGCAGGACATGGATAAGTTCATCCCAGGCGAGCCCGCCTTCCACGATGTAATCCACCGCAGGCATGATCTTCGCGTCGAGCACGTCCGCATCCAGGTGCAGCCAGAACCCTTCGAGCCCGGCGAGACGAGCGAGCGCCTGGCTCGTTGCCGCTTCGATGCCGATGTCGCGAATGCGCGCGAGATTGATCAGTTCGATGCCGCTGTCCTCGATCCGCTGGCTGCCAAACTCTTCCGAATCCTGTTCGTCGCGGCGGCCGAAAGCGACGACATCCTCCTCTTCGACCAGCGGCGAGTGGTCCTCCGGCCTGGCGAGAACCGTGTCGTGGCGGCCGACGGCGATTGCAAGCTCCATCGAGGCGACCTCGCCCTTCGGCTCCGCCGAGGGCTGGAAGAAATCCGCATGTCCGTCGAGGAAGAGCAGGCCGAAACGTCCGCGCCGCCGCGTGGCCAGCAGGCATCCGAGCAGGATCGAGCAGTCGCCGCCCAGCACGACCGGCATCTCGTCTCTCGCCAGCAGCGCATCGATCGCATCCGCCAATGTGACGGTATAGGCGGCGATCCCGGCAAGGTTCAGAACGCCCGTCGCGGCATCGACCTTCTCGTCGTGCGGCGGCGGGGGAACTTCGCCGCCGCGCCGCGCGCCGATCTTCTCGGCAAATCTGGCGGCGAGCAGCGCCTTGGGCAGCATTTCCACGCCGCTCGACGACAGGCCCAGCCTCGACGGGGCTTCCAGGATGGTCCTTGCTTTCATGCCGGGTGAACGGCTTCGTCCCGGCAGGGTTGCATCGCTCCTACCAAGTGTTGGCTCTAGCTCAGCGGCTGGCCGGATTGATGAAGCCGCGAAACAGCTTCTGCACACCCGGAATCAGGCCCCAGATGATGGTGACGACCATCAGGGGAACGATGACCAGCGTCCGCTGCCACGTGCTCCAGCCTTCGGTCAGCGGAATGACGATGTAGAGCAGCCCGGTGATGAGCGGATAGACGCCGAGCATCACCAGCAGGGCGAAGCGCGGACGCGAGAAGCGGGTGGGTGCGGAGGAAGCAGCCATTGGGAATCTCCATCGAAACGGTACGTTCCGTTAAATAGAACGACCCGTTTCGTTTCGTCAAGCCTCTATGTTATGATGCGCTGAAGATTTCAGGGAGACGGATGGAAAAGCCACCCGAAAAAGCGCGCCGTTCGATCGGCGCCAAACGCAATCCGGACAGCGCCGACGCTATTCGCGACGCGGCGGAGGCGGTCTTGCTCGAGGCCGGCTATGCCGGCTTCTCCATCGAGGCGGTCGCCCGCCGCGCCCGCGCCGGCAAGCCGACCATCTATCGCTGGTGGCCCAGCAAGGCAGCCCTTCTCCTCGACGTCTATCAGCGCCAGAAGCGCGACATCGACTACGCCGATACGGGTTCGCTGGAGGAGGATATGTTCCGCTTCCTGAAAAGCCTGTTCAGGCAGTGGCGGGAAACGCCGGCCGGCAACATCTTCCGCTCCTTCGTGGCGGAGGCGCAGTCGGACGAGGCCGCCTCAGCCGCACTTGCCGACTACATGAAGGAGCGGCGTGCATATAACGGCCGGATGGTCGAACGCGCCAAGGCCAGGGGCGAAGTCGCCGCCGGCGTCGATCCCACCTTCGTCGCCGAGATGCTGTCCGGCTATGCGTGGATACATCTCCTGACGAACCGCCTCGACGAGGACGACGAGACGATCCGCAAGGCTGTGCGGATCATCGCCAAGGGCCTGCTTGCAGGCCCTTGAGAAACCCGCAATTGCCGCTGTCTATTGCGCGCCGTCGACCTGCTCGATCGCCTTCTTGAGTTCGGCGTCGGCAATGTCGACCTTGGCGGCGCCGCGCAGCGACTTGACCAGCGCGAAATAGTTCTCGCGCAGCAGGATCGAGCGGATCTGGTCCTTGACCTGGTCGAAGGCCGGCGGCTGCTGGGTGCGCTTGTCCTCGACCTTGATGACGTGGAAGCCGAACTGGCTCTGCACCGGCTCCTTCGAATAGGCGCCGACGTCGAGCGCGAAGGCCGCCTTCTCGAATTCCGGCACCATCTGGCCGGGGCCGAAATAGCCGAGATCGCCGCCCGTTTCCTTGCCGCTCGGGTCGGTGGTGTTTTCGTTGGCGAGCTTCTCGAAATCGCCGCCGGCGTCGAGCTGCTTGATGATCGCGTCGGCCTCTTCCTTGGTCTTGACCAGGATGTGCCGCGCCTTGACCTCGTTGACCGGGGGCGTGCTCGACACTTCAGTGTCGTAGCGCTTGCGGATCTCCTCGTCGGTGATCTTGGAGGAGACCTCGCTATCGATGACGGCGCTGTGCAGCGCGCGCTGCTGCAGGAAGGCCATGCGGCGTTCGAATTCGGGATCCTTGTCCAGCCCCTTGGCCTCGGCTTCCGAGGCGAGCAGGCGGATTTCGATCAGCGCCGACAAAGCGGCGGCGCGGCGCTGCTCGGGCGGAAGTTGGGAGAACTGCTGGTCGAGATCGGCCTCGGCCAAGGTCAGGTCAGCCTCTGTGATGGTCTGGCCGTTGACGGTGGCGACGACCGTTGCCGGGTCGGGAGCCGTCTGTGCCGGGGCAGCCGGCGCGGCGGGAGTCGGCGCGGTTTCCTGCGCGCCTGCGCCGATCGCCGCGAGGACGCTGATGCCGACGGCCATGCCGATGCCGGCGAGCGCGGCGCGTGGATGTTTGATGCTCATGACTATACTCCGATCCGGTAACTAACGTGCTTCAACCAGCCTGAATGTGGCGGAATTCGGCGCGCCGGGCAGCATCGCTGCAACGTTGACATCGCTTCTGCCCCCTCTTATCTGTCCTTCGTCTTTGCGTCCAGAACCGTTTTCCGGGCGCTTTTTCACGTTCGAATCTGCCTTGGCACATTCTGGCGGGTTCAGCCGGCGCCCGGCCGGCACATACGGATTGAAAGAGCACTTGATGGTCAGTCTCGGCGGCATCGCCCGTAAGATTTTCGGCTCCTCCAACGATCGTCGCATCAAAGCGACGCGGTCCAGGGTGGAAGCGATCAACGCGCTGGAAAGCGAAATGCAGGGGCTTTCCGACGAAGCGCTCAAGGCCCGCACCGACGAGTTCCGGCAGCAGCTTGCCGACGGAGCCAGCGTCGACGACCTTCTCGTTCCCGCCTTCGCCACGGTGCGCGAGGCGGCCAAACGCGTGCTCGGCCTGCGCCCGTTCGACGTGCAGCTTGTCGGCGGCATGGTGCTCCACGGCGGCAACATCGCCGAGATGCGAACCGGCGAGGGCAAGACCCTGGTGGCGACGCTGCCCGTCTATCTCAATGCGCTCGAAGGCAAGGGCGTCCATGTCGTCACCGTCAACGACTATCTGGCGAGGCGCGACTCCGAATGGATGGGCCGCGTCTACAAGTTCCTCGGCCTGACCACCGGCGTCATCGTGCACGGGATGACCGACGACCAGCGCCGCGCCGCCTACGCCGCCGACGTCACCTACGCCACCAACAACGAACTCGGCTTCGACTATCTGCGCGACAATATGAAGTATGAGCGCGCGCAGATGGTGCAGCGCGGTCACAATTACGCGATCGTCGACGAGGTGGACTCCATCCTGGTCGACGAGGCGCGCACGCCGCTGATCATTTCCGGTCCGCTCGAGGACCGCTCGGAAATGTACAATACGGTCGACGCCTTCATCCTCAAGCTCGAGCCGGCCGACTACGAGATCGACGAGAAGCAGCGCACGGCGACCTTCACTGAGGAGGGCACCGAGAAGCTCGAAAACCTGCTGCGCGAGGCGGGCCACCTGAAGGGTGAATCGCTCTACGATGTCGAGAATGTCGCCATCGTCCATCACGTCAACAATGCGCTGAAGGCGCACCGGCTGTTCCAGCGCGACAAGGACTACATCGTCCGCAACGGCGAAATCGTCATCATCGACGAGTTCACCGGCCGCATGATGCCGGGACGGCGCTATTCCGAGGGCCTGCACCAGGCGCTGGAAGCCAAGGAACATGTCCAGATCCAGCCGGAAAACCAGACGCTGGCCTCGGTGACGTTCCAGAACTATTTCCGCATGTACAAGAAGCTGGCCGGCATGACCGGCACGGCGTCGACCGAAGCCGAGGAATTCGGCAACATCTACGGCCTCGAAGTGACCGAAGTGCCCACCAACCTGCCGGTCATCCGTCAGGACGAGGACGACGAGGTCTACCGGACGGTCGAGGAGAAATACAGGGCCATCGTCCGCGAGATCCGCGAAGCCAACTCCAAAGGCCAGCCGACGCTGGTCGGCACCACATCGATCGAAAAATCCGAACAGCTGGCCGAGCGCCTGCGCAAGGACGGGTTCCACGATTTCGAGGTGCTGAACGCACGCCACCATGAGCGCGAGGCGGCGATCGTCGCCCAGGCCGGCAAGCCCGGCGCCATCACCATCGCCACCAACATGGCCGGCCGCGGCACCGACATCCAGCTCGGCGGCAATGCCGATATGCGGATTGCCGAGGAGCTTGGCGACATGCCGGCCGGACCCGAGCGCGAGGCGAAGGAAAAGGCGATCCGCGAGGATGTAGCGCGGCTCAAGGAAAAGGCGCTGGCCGCCGGCGGGCTCTACGTGCTCGCTACCGAACGTCATGAAAGCCGGCGCATCGACAACCAGCTCCGCGGCCGCTCCGGCCGCCAGGGCGACCCCGGACGCTCGAAATTCTTCCTGTCGCTGCAGGACGATCTGATGCGCATCTTCGGCTCCGAGCGCATGGACGGCATGCTGCAGAAGCTCGGCCTCAAGGAAGACGAGGCGATCATCCACCCCTGGATCAACAAGGCGCTGGAAAAGGCGCAGAAGAAGGTCGAGGCGCGCAACTTCGACATCCGCAAGAACCTGCTGAAATTCGACGACGTGCAGAACGACCAGCGCAAGGTGGTGTTCGAGCAGCGCCTCGAACTGATGGACGGCGAAAACCTCTCCGAGACCATCGCCGAAATGCGCGAGGGCGTGATCGAGGAACTGGTCACCAAGCACATTCCCGAAAATGCCTATTCCGAACAGTGGGACGCCGTCGGCCTCAAGGAAGGCGTGCGGCAGTTCCTGAATCTCGACCTGCCGATCGAGGACTGGGTCAAGGAAGAGGGCATCGCCGAAGAGGATATCCGCGAGCGCATCACCGAGCGCGCCAATGCCACCGCGGCTGAACGCGCCGAACGCTTCGGCCCCGAAGTGATGGCCTATGTCGAACGCTCGGTCATCCTGCAGACGCTCGACCATCTCTGGCGCGAGCATCTGGTCAATCTCGACCATCTGCGTTCGGTCGTCGGCTTCCGTGGCTACGCCCAGCGCGACCCGCTGCAGGAATACAAGGGCGAAGGCTTCGAGCTGTTCCAGGCCATGCTCGGCAATTTGCGCCAGGCGGTGACGGCGCAGCTGATGCGCGTGGAACTGGTGCGCGAGGCCGCCGAGGCGCCGCCGCCGGAAGCGCCCACCACTTTCGGCCAGCATATCGACGCCACCACCGGCGAGGACGATTTCGGCGATGTCGCTGTCGCCGTGATGCAGGATTCGCGCGTCGTCGCGCCCGAGGAACGCGATCCGCAGCGGCCCGAAACCTGGGGCAAGGTCGGCCGCAACGAAGCCTGTCCCTGCGGCTCAGGCAAGAAATACAAGCACTGCCACGGCGCATTCGCGTAGGCGACAGGCGTTACAAAAAGGGCGGCGAAACCAGGTTTCGCCGCCCCTTTGCTATCCAGATGGAATCCGCCCCGACCACAAGACCAGACTGCGTCTAAGCATTGGCCCGAGAGTGGTTTCGTCCGCTCCTGCCAACCATGGCGACGATGATTTCGTAAAGTTCGGCCTTCGCCTCGTCGATCGTGACCTCTTCCGCCAAGGCTGCGTTGGAAAGGGCCGCGGCGGCCCCCAGCATCGCTCGCAAGGCCGCGGGCGTTATCGAGCCTTCGGCGAAAGGTTCGAGGGCGGCTCGGCATTTTTCCAGAAAGACCGCTTCATATTCACGTTTCACCTGCTCGAGTTCCGGGGAACTGGTCAGGGCCGAGATCACTCCCGGCATCTCCCGCCCCTGCGCCAGCACGCAGTCGACATAAGACGACGCGATCACCGATGCCCGGCCCGCGAGTGTCGGCTCGCTCGCCTCGATCGCACCGTCGATGATCGCCGTCTGGCGCGCATCGAAATCCCGATAGAGGGCCAGCAACAGGCCGGCGCGTGTCCCGAAGTGATCGTAGACCACGGGTTTCGTGATCTTCGCCTGTTCGGCGAGGCGCGGCAGCGTCAGTGCGTCGGTCCCCTCCTCGCGCGTCAGCCGCCAAGCCACGTCCAGGAGCTGCTGCAGCCGCTCCTGCCGCGTCAGGCGGCGTCGATGCGATATGGCGCCATTATCCATTTTCACAGTTGACATCACTATATACCAAAAGTATCTTACTAAAAGTATATAGGCGTTTCCTCCGATCCGCAATCACTCAACAGGAGTTCCACCATGCACGCGCTTATCGTCGTCGCGCATCCCGTTCCCACGTCGCTGAGCCACAGCGTGGCCGCGCAAGTCGCCCAGGGTGTGACCCTGTCCAGTCCCGGCAATTCCATTGAGATCGCGGACTTGGCCGCGGAAGCGTTCGATCCGAGGTTCAATGCAGCCGACATCGCCCTCTATCACAGGGAGGCCGCTGCTCCTGCGGACGTCGCCACCGAGCAGGCCAGGATCGACCGGGCCGATGCGCTGGTGCTGGTCTATCCGGTCTACTGGTGGTCGATGCCCGGCCTGCTCAAGGGCTGGATCGATCGCGTCTTTGCCAACGGCTGGGCTTATGACGAAGCGACGGACATCAAGCTCACGAAAAAGCTGCAGCATCTCAAGGTGCATCTCGTCGCCGTTGGCGGCGCCAACATGCGGACCTATGCACGGCACGGCTATTTCGGCGCCATGCGAACGCAGATCGATCACGGTATCTTCGACTATTGCGGCGCGAAGGTCGTGACGTCCGAACTTCTGCTCACGCCGGAGACATCCGACACCAGCGAATTGCTGGACGCCGCGCGCGGCATTGGCGGGCGCATTTTTCCGCCTTGCAGAGAGCCCGAAGCCGCACGGGCGGCCTGACGTCAGATCGCAACAGAAGCGGCGACCGACGGCCGCCGCCTTCTCTGCTCGATACCGTAGCTACGAACCTTGGCAATGATTCTCTCTGCGAAAACCAGCCGCGGCGCATTCGCCTGACGCCGGAGCGCCGCGCGCGCTTCAGATGCCGGAGCCGTCGATCTGGATCTCCTCGCCCTCGTAGGGTTCGGGTATGGAAAGCGGCTCTCGGCCGGGACTGGGCGTGGGCAGCGGCATCCAGCAAATCAGCTCCGGTTCGGCATAGCCGATGATCGCACCGGGCGTGGAATCGGCGGCGCGCCAACCCTCCATGCCGAACTGGTCTGAACGCGCCCAGTAGACCACGTCGACATCGGCCGCGCCTTGCTCGACAGGCCTGACCGTCGCCAGGAACCGGCTGCCGTCCCTTGGCGCGGTCGACATGTGCCGCCACTTGTCCGTCAGGTCCATGGGTTTCCTCCCTGCGCGCATTGTTGTGCGCGAAAGCGACGATGGTCAATGCGGGGACCGCTGCCTTTGGCGGCGAAATGCCATGTTGTCGCCCGGAGCGGCTTTCGACGGTATCGGCGGAGAGGCCGCGCAATACCCCAGGGGAGACAGCACGCTTCTTGCGGAAGCATGGGTATTTGGATAAGGAGGCCCGCGACTTCCGCACCGGGCTTCGGTGCGGTTTTCTCCGTTCAATCCCCCAGCCTCAGGCCTGGGCATCCGCGAAAAGGCATCAAGTCTTCATGGCGCGCATCGTGATGAAATTCGGCGGAACCTCCGTCGCCGACATCAGCCGCATCCGCAATGTGGCGCGCCATGTCAAACGCGAGGTCGACGCCGGCCACGAGGTCGCGGTGGTGGTTTCGGCGATGGCCGGCAAGACCAACGAGCTGGTCGCCTGGACGCGCGAGGCCTCGCCCATGCACGATGCCCGCGAATATGATGCCGTCGTAGCATCGGGCGAGCAGGTTACGGCCGGGCTCCTGGCGATTGCGCTGCAGAATATGGGCGTGCATGCGCGCTCCTGGCAGGGCTGGCAGATCCCGATCAGGACCGACAACGCCCATGGCGCCGCGCGCATCCTCGACATTGACGGCTCTTTCCTGATCACGCGCTTCGGCGAGGGACAGGTTGCCGTGGTCGCGGGCTTTCAAGGCATCGGGGCGGACAATCGCATCGCGACCCTCGGCCGCGGCGGCTCCGACACGTCAGCGGTGGCGATCGCGGCGGCGGTGAAGGCCGACCGCTGCGACATCTACACCGATGTCGACGGGGTCTACACGACCGACCCGCGCGTCGAGCCGAAGGCGCGGCGACTGGCGAAGATCTCCTTCGAGGAAATGCTCGAAATGGCCTCGCTCGGCGCCAAGGTGCTGCAGGTGCGCTCGGTCGAGCTTGCAATGGTGCACAGGGTGCGCACATTCGTGCGATCGTCCTTCGACGATCCGGATGCGCCCGGCATGGGGGATTTCGACAATCCGCCCGGAACGCTAATTTGCGACGAGGATGAAATCGTGGAACAGCAGGTCGTCACCGGAATTGCCTACGCCAAGGACGAGGCCCAGATATCGCTGCGCCGCGTCGCGGATCGCCCCGGCGTCGCAGCCGGCATCTTCGGTCCACTGGCCGAGGCCAACATCAATGTCGACATGATCGTCCAGAACATTTCCGAGGACGGCTCACGCACCGACATGACCTTCACCGTGCCTTCGGGTGACGTCGACAAGGCGCTGGCCGTGCTCGGCCGCATAAAGGAAACGGTCGGTTTCGACGTTGTCCAGCACGACGAGGGCATGTCGAAAGTGTCGGTGATCGGCATCGGCATGCGCAGCCATGCGGGCGTCGCCGCCACCGCCTTCAAGGCGCTGGCCGACAAGTCGATCAACATCCGCGCCATCACAACGTCGGAAATCAAGATATCGATCCTGATCGACGGACCTTATACGGAACTTGCGGTTCGTACTTTGCATTCCGTCTACGGTCTGGATAAGCAATAGTTAGACTAGTTTTGCGGTCTCGGATTCGCCGGCGCGTCGTGGAGGCTGCGCCGGAGCTGAGGATTTTGGAGACGATGCCTGATGCGTGACCTGGCCGGCGGCCCGCGCGTTCTGTTGAAACGGCTCCGCGAGCTCATGGCGGAGCCGCTGGAGCCGCAGGAGCGGCTCGACCGCATCGTCCGCGACATCGCCAAGAACATGGTCGCGGAGGTCTGCTCGCTCTACATACTGCGCGCCGATTCGGTGCTCGAGCTCTACGCCACCGAAGGCCTCAATCCGGGTTCGGTGCACCTTGCGCAATTGCGCCTCGGCCAGGGCCTTGTCGGCACCATCGCCGCGAGCGCGCGGGCGCTAAACCTGTCGGACGCGCAGGAGCATCCGGCCTTCACCTACCTCCCGGAAACCGGGGAGGAAATCTACAATTCGTTCCTCGGCGTGCCGGTCTTGAGGGCAGGGCGCACGCTCGGCGTGCTGGTGGTGCAGAACCGTACCCATCGCCATTACCGCGAGGACGAGGTCGAGGCGCTGGAGACCACGGCGATGGTCATCGCCGAGATGATCGCCACCGGCGATCTCGCGCGGCTGACGCGGCCGGGGCTGGAACTCGATCTGCGCCGCCCGGTGAGTTTCCAGGGCCTGTCCTTCAACGAAGGCGTCGGCCTCGGCCATGTCGTGCTGCACGAGCCGCGCATCGTCGTCACCAACCTGTTCAACGAGGATAGCGACGAGGAGATCGGCCGTCTCGAGAACGCGCTGTCCTCGCTCAGGCTCTCCATCGACGACATGCTGTCGCGCCGCGAAGTGGCGTTCGAGGGCGAGCACCGCGAGGTGCTGGAAGCCTACCGCATGTTCGCCAACGACCGCGGCTGGGTGCGCCGCCTCGAGGAGGCGGTGCGCAACGGCCTGACGGCGGAGGCGGCGGTCGAGAAGGTGCAGAGCGACATGCGCGCGCGCATGCTGCACATGACCGACCCCTATCTGCGCGAGCGGATGAGCGATTTCGACGATCTCGCCAACCGGCTGCTGCGCCAGCTCATGGGCCGCTCGCCCGACGACATCGCCTCGTCGCTGCCCAAGGACGCGATCATCGTGGCGCGTTCGATGGGGGCGGCCGAACTGCTCGACTATCCGCGCGAGAAGCTGCGCGGGGTGGTGCTGGAGGACGGGGCGATCACCAGCCACGTCGTCATCGTGGCGCGCGCAATGGGCATACCGGTGGCGGGCCAGGTGAAGGGCGCCGTCTCCATGGCGGAGAATGGCGACGCCATCATCGTCGACGGCGACGAGGGCTCGATCCATCTCCGGCCGCAGGCGGATCTGGAAGCCGCCTATGCCGAGAAGGCCCGGTTCCGCGCGCGCCGGCAGGAACTCTATCGCGAACTGCGCAACAAGCCGTCGCTGACCAAGGACGGCGTCGCCATCGACCTGATGATGAATGCGGGACTGGCCGTCGATCTGCCGCAGCTTGCCGAAGCGGGCGCCGCCGGCATCGGGCTATTCCGCACCGAACTGCAGTTCATGGTGGCCTCGACCTTCCCGCGCGCCGAAGCGCAGGAACGGCTCTACCGCGACGTGCTCGATGCGGCGCGGGGCAAGCCCGTGACCTTCCGCACCATCGACATCGGCGGCGACAAGGTGCTGCCCTACTTCAAGGCCTCGGTGGTCGAGGAAAACCCGGCGCTCGGCTGGCGCGCAATCCGCCTGACGCTCGACCGGCCGGGCCTGCTGCGCTCGCAGATACGCGCGCTGCTGAAGGCTGCGGGCGGGCGTGAACTCAGGGTCATGCTGCCGATGGTGACCGAACTCGGCGAGATCGCGCAGGCGCGCGAGATCATCGACCGCGAGGTCCGGCATCTGTCGCGCTTCGCCCATCACCTGCCGACGAGCCTGAAGCTCGGCGCGATGCTGGAAGTGCCGTCACTGCTCTGGCAGCTCGACGAATTGATGCAGGCGGTGGACTTCGTCTCGGTCGGATCGAACGACCTGTTCCAGTTCGTGATGGCGACGGACCGCGGCAACACGCAGCTCTCCGACCGCTTCGATCCGCTGTCGGTGCCGTTCCTGCGCGTGCTCAAGCATGTCGCCGATGCCGGCCACCGCACTCACACGCCGGTGACGCTGTGCGGCGAACTCGCCGGCCGCCCGATCTCGGCGATGGCGCTGGTCGGGCTCGGCTACCGCTCGATCTCGATGTCGCCGGCCTCGATCGGCCCGGTCAAGGCGATGCTGGCCGAACTGCCGCTCGGCGAACTCAAAGCGTTCATGGCCGACAATCTGGCCGGATCAGCGGCCAACCTGCCCATGCGTGCGCTGCTCCACACATTCGCCGACGATCGCGGCATCCCGCTTTAGGTGAGGAGCAGACGGTCCGGAGTGACCGCTGGCGGCTCATTGCGGAAGAGCCCTTTTAAGCGCGATACGATACACGAAAGCTGTCGGACGGACTGGCTTCGACACCTGCGGCTCCCTGACCGGAACTAACTGGCCAACCGACGGAAAGCGCAGCGCTAGTTCGCATGCGCATCCTCGCCTCGAAGTCGTCTCGAACCCGCACCATTTGCCGGCGCAGCCATTGGTGAGCGAGATCGCCATTATGGCGGGCGTGCCAGAATACGTTGATGTTCGTTGCCGGGAGCGGTACGGGCGATTCGTAGATTTTCAGCCCCAGATGCGTCGCCATCAGGTCAGCAAATTGGCGCGGAACAGTGGCGAGGTGTAGAGAATTGGCTGTTGCGATGGCAACGCCGAGCGTATGCGGCAGGATCAGCGTCACATGGCGCTTGCGTCCCACCTTGGCGAGCGCTGAATCCACTACACAGTTCACCATACCGCTGGACGATCTCACCACGTGATGCAGCTGGCAAAACAAGTCCAGGGGAATCACCTCGCGCGGGGCAATGCCTGCCGCAGCAATTCCAGGGTGCTTGGCTGAGGCCACGACGACATAGGGCGCGGACAGCAGATGCATGCTGGAGACCCAATCGGGGACATCAAGTTCGCCTTCCAGGGCAATGTCGACAGCGCCTTCCTGGAGCAACCTCTCGGCATTTCCCCAAGCGTTGTCGACGAGTTGAAGCGAAATACCCGGTGCTTCCTCCGCGAAGCGCCTGGAAAGCGCGGGCATCATCATCAAAGAGAACACATCCGAACCCAGAAACGTGAAACGTCGCTGGATGGTCGCGGGATCGAACTGCTTTCGGTTGCGCAAGGCGAACTCGATCTTGCCCAGCGCCTCACGAGTGGATGAACCGAGTTCGAGTGCCCGAGGAGTGGGTATCATGTCGTTGCCGCGGCGGATGAAGAGCTGATCGTCGAGAATTTCGCGCAGCCGCTTGAGCGCTGCGCTGACAGCAGGCTGGCTAAGCCCGATCTGGTCGCCGGCACGCGTGACACTGCGTTCGCGCATCAGCGCGTCGAAAACCCTGAGCAGATTCAGATCGAATCCGTTGAAGTTCATGTTTCATGCCCCCGCAAGGCAGGCCGGCTCGGCCGGTTGCAAACGCCGGCTATTTCCGCACGCCTTGTAACCGCACGATGTCGCGCGGTAGAGGTTCCGGTTACAGTTCCGTGAATCCGCAAATTTCGCCACGGGATCTAGCGCTCGTCTTCCGCCGTCCGCGTGAACTGGACTGTGGGCGCGTGTTCTTGTCGACGAGGGCCGTACCCAATCTGCCCGACAATGAACGATAGCGAGATCACTGCCACATCGACGCCAGTGCAAGCTATCCAAACGTGCAGTCACTCATCGGGGCTACGAACAATGCGCCAGTTGCGCGACAATTGCCAATGGCGCTTTTGCATGACGCCAAAGAAAAAATCCCGACAGTTGTACGAGCTGTTCCCTTTCCCCGCTCGATGTCGCTCGAAGCAGCACATCGGGGCGAATGGGTCTGGCGCTGTACCTGCATTGAGCGAACTGTATTTGTTCCGTGAATGGAAGCCATACCAATATTTAATTTCACAAGTTTCGTATCAGTTCATAAATGGCACTCCCGTTGCGGCTCCAGATGGAGAATCGAAGAAATGCGAAATGTCGCGAAAGCGGCGGCGTGGTTTGTGATTGCCCGCCACCGGATCGCACGGCGCCGCAGACGCGAATGAGTGGGTGCAACTGAATGACATACCAGGCTGAAGGCTAAGAACTGTTCAGCCTTTCCAAGGACGGGCCCCGCCTGCGGCAGGGTCAGTCGTCCCTTCACCGGCCGCGCCGACAGCAGGGCCGGGCCAGCACGAAACGACTTAACCAGGCTGCCTCGCTGGAGCGAGGCGGGTACGAAATTTTGCGTCATCACGGAGGTAACGAACGATGGCAAATATACCAGGAACAGATACAGCCGATACGCTTTTCGGGACCACGGCTGCGGATGTTATCACCGGCGGCTTGAGCGATGACTTCATCCTGGCGTCTTCGGGAAATGACACCGCATCGGGCGGATTCCAGAACGATTTCATCTCCGGGGATGACGGCGCCGACGTGCTGAACGGCAATTCCGGCAGCGACAATATCGATGGCGGCGCGGGCGCCGATACGATCAATGCCGGTACCGGTGACGACAGGATCAATGTCTTCGACCTGGCGAATGGCAACGGCGATATCGTCGATGGCGGTCTCGGCTTCGATACGCTGATGGTCAACTATGGAGACCAGGCGGCGCGGGTCGTGTTCACCGCAGCGGATCCGATTGCGCAATCGACCGTCTTGGGGAACATCAAAGTCATCAATGTCGAGCAATACCAGATAATGGGCAGCAACTTTAACGACGTCCTCACCGGCGGCCGTTGGGATGACACGCTGGATGGTGGCGCCGGCAACGATTACATCAAGGGCGGCATCGGTAACGACGTTCTGATCGGCGGCGATGGCGCCGACACTTTGAACGGCGACAACGGTAATGATCTTGTCATGGGCGGGCTGGGCGACGACACGCTCAAGGGTAGCTACGGCAGTGACACAATCATGGGCGATGTCGGAAACGACCAGATCTACGGAGAGTACGGCGACGATTTCCTGATGGCCGGCGCCGGCAACGACACGGTCTCGGGTGGAGACGGCAACGACTTCCTGCAAGGTGAGGCAGGCGACGACAACATCGACGGCGGCAACGGCAATGACAACCTGTACGGCAATGCCGGTATCGACATCATCAAGGCCGGCGCCGGCAACGATATAGTCGGTGTGGTGATCGGCGAGGGCAAGGATACGATCGACGGCGGCCTCGGCACAGACGTGCTCGTGGTCAACAAACTGGCGGGCACCTTCACCGCCAAGGCCTCTACCGTCACCAACACGCTCTCGGATGGTTCCACCCTTATCGGAATCGAAGCCTACTGGCTCGACAGTGGGTCGGGCTCGATCAGCGCCGATAATTGGACCGGGTGGGACGGCAACGACCAGATGACGAGTTGGGGCGGCAACGACACGCTGTCGGGCGGCAAGGGCGACGATATCCTTGATGCCGGCATAGGTGTCGACACGGTGAATGGCGGCGACGGCAACGATACGATCTCGGTCGGCAATGGAGGCAAGGATACCATTACCGCCGGTGCGGGCGTCGATTCAGTCTCGATCATGCGCAACGACACCGCCGCCGCGGTGACCTTCTCGATCACCGGGAACATGGGCACGCTCAGCGACGGCACCACCGTCACCGACGCCGAGCACTACACGATCCATTCCGGAGCGGGCAACGACGTGCTTACCGCCGGCGCCGCCCTGTCGGTCAATTTCTCCGGCAATGCGGGCTATGACAGGCTGACCGGCGGCAGCGGCAACGACACGCTCGACGGCGGGGCGGGCAACGACGTGCTTATTGGCGGCGACGGTAACGACGTGATTACCGACAATTTCGGCGGCAACACGATCAGGGCCGGCAACGGCCAGGACGCCGTGAGCCTCGAGATCACGGCTGGTACGGCCGCCAACTCGATCCTACTGGATGCCGGTCATGATACCGTAAGCATCAACTATTCCGGCGGCAGCACGGCCGGGACATTCACGGTCGACGGCGGCACGGGCATTGACACCGCCTCCGTCAGCCGATCGCAAACCACCAAGAACCTGACCTTCGTTCTATCGCCCAACGCGGTGCTTACCAATGGCGACGTGACCTTGAAGAACGTAGAGAAGGTCCAGATTTGGTCCGGTTCGGGGGCCGACAATCTCACTGGTGGGATATATGTCGACCTGTTTCACGGCGGTTCGGGCAACGATACGCTGAAGGCCTTGGCGGCAATGACACTCTATACGGCGGCGCGGGGATCGACCTGCTCGAAGGCGGAGACGGAAACGACATACTCCAGGCGACCTACGACACTCAGTTCGACGCCCATGCGGACAAGCTCTATGGCGGCGCCGGAGACGACCAGTTGCGCATCAACCATGGCGATTTCGCCGATGGGGGCACCGGCAGCGACCGAGTTTATGTGGATCTTTCCAACCAGGCCACCGGTGTGAGCTTCACCTTCACGAACGACACTGTTGCGGTCAATTCGGTCACCACGTTCACGGCCGCCGAAAGCCTGGAATTCTACGGAACCAGCGGCAATGATACCGTGACGGCAAGCGCCCTCAATGACGTGCTCATGGGCAACAATGGCAATGACACGCTGCGCGGCGGTGCCGGTAACGACATCCTTCACGATGGCGCTGGCAGCGACAAACTCTACGGCGACACGGGCAACGACACGCTGGTCCGCAACGTGGAGACCGGCGTCGACATCTTCGACGGCGGCGCCGGCATCGACACGCTGAAGTTCAACTTCGAGTCCGAAAGATCCGTCATTCTCGATCTGGCCAACAACGCCAACAATGCCGGCATGGCCAAAGGCCTGACGGTGACTGGCGTCGAGATCGTCTACGGCAGCGACCTGGACGACGACATCCGCGGCACGTCCGCCAGTGAGACCTTCTTCGGGGGCGAAGCCGACGACTTCCTCTTCGGTGGCGCGGGGAACGACGTGCTGGAAGGCGGAGCAGGGGGCGACCTGCTGGAGGGCGGCACGGGCAACGACCAGTTTGTCTTCCGTGAGGATGGCTTCGGCACCGGTGACCAGATCGTGGATTTCACGCGCGGACAAGACAAGCTCGTCATCGACCGCTCGGACTTCGGCATGGCGGCAACCGGCAATCCGGGATTCGTGGTGGGCGCCGACCCGCTCACTTCGGGAACCGGCCCGCAATTCGTGTTTGAATCGGACAACGGTCGGCTCTGGTACGACCGCGATGGGACCGGCAACAACTTTGATGCCGAGCTCATCGTGACGCTGACCGGCAACAATGCGCTCGCGCTCAGCGATTTCCTGTTCGTGTGAGGTTGTCGATGCCCCGCCGATATGTCGGCGGGGCAATTCTCAGCGAATTGAAAACTCTGTGATTTCTCCGCCGATCATTGCGGACGGTAGTTACTCATCCGATCCGCGTGGCTCCAATGTCGCCAATCTCGAACTGATCGACGGCTGGCCTTGTGGGGACGCGCCCGACCAATATAGCCGGTCCGGCGGCCAATTTGCCGATGCGGGCGCTGCTTCACACTTTCGCCGACGACCGCGGCATCCCGCTTTAGGCGACGGGCGGAAGGTCCGGGTGACCGGTGGCGGGCCAAAGGCGATAAGGCGATGGGACGCGTGAAATTCATGATTGCTGAGCAAAGCTGACATTGAAATTTGGCAGGGTCGGTTCGGGTGCGCCAGATCCAGCGCCGTTGCTAAGCCACCGCAACGCCATAGTTAATTACAATGGCTTCCCGCCCGCCACGGCTTCAATCCGCATCGACGCCAACCGAAAGGGACGACTTGATTGCGCTGACAGTGCGCTGATCGCGTCAACGTCCAATTGCCTGAAGCCGTTAGCGTTGCGGCGTGGGAACGGGCACGAAGATGGTTTCCACGACCGATGACAACAGATCACGCGATGACGTGAAATCACGCGAGGGCGACCTGATCGCCGTGGTGCGCGAGTTCGTGCACGAGCTTCAGCCGCAGCGTGCAAACGCGATCGACATCTCGCCGTCGAGCCGGATCGAAAGGGATCTCGGCATCGATAGCCTTGGTCGGACGGAGCTGGTTCTGCGGATCGAGCGCGCGTTCAGGGTGCGGCTGCCTGCTCAAATCGTTGGCGAGGCGGAAACGATCGGCGATCTGATCGATGCTCTCGAACACGCCGGCGCGCGGCCAGGCTCGGCCCGCACGGCGCAGCCAGCCGTTGACCTTCCTCCCGTTCCAGCGGCCACAGAGGCAAAGACACTCGTCGAGGTTCTCGACTGGCACGTGGCGCAGCATCCCGATCGCCTGCACCTGACGGTCCTGCAGGACGACACGACGGCATTGGGGGCAATGACCTACGCGGACCTGGCGCAATCGGCTCGCGCCGTCGCCGCCGGCCTGATCCGCCGCAATGTCGAGCCGGGCGATCGCGTCGCTTTGATGCTGCCCACGAGCCTCGATTTCTTCTCCGCATGTGGCAAGCGGTGATATCTACATCACCGGCCGGGTGAAGGACATCATCATCCGCGCCGGGCGTCACATCTACCCGCAGGAGATCGAAGAGGCTGTCGCGGGCATCCCCGGCGTACGCAAGGGAGGCGTCGTCGTGTTCGGCGCCACCGATCAATCCACGGGAACGGAGCGTGTGGTCGTCGTAGCGGAAACGCGCGAGACAGACGAATCCGCCCGCGCGCAGTTGCAAAAGCGAGCTCATGAGGTCGCAACGGATATCGCCGGGACACCTCCCGACGATATGGTCCTCGCGCCGCCGCGGGCCGTGCCGAAGACATCCAGCGGAAAGATTCGCCGCAGCGCGGCCAAGGAGCTTTACGAGAGCGGGACGATCGGAGCGCCGCAACGCTCGCTCTGGTGGCAGGTCTTGCGGCTGTCGCTTGCGGGAGCCGGCCCGCAACTGAAGCGGCTGCGACGGTTTCTCGCCGACCTTCTCTACGCTGGATGGTGGTGGATCGTCGTGGGCTGCAGCTTCCTGCTGGCATGGCTGGCGGTGATGCTTCTGCCGCGACTCGACTGGCGCTGGGCCGCGGCGAGGAAGATCGCCCGTGCCGCGCTCGCCCTCGCCGGCGTGACCATCACGGCGAGCGGCATCGAGCACATTCCACGCCGCAACGCGATAGTCGCATTCAACCATTCGAGCTACATGGACGCCCTGGTCCTGGCTGCGGTTCTGCCGGGAGAACCAGCTTTCGTGGCCAAGAAGGAACTGGCGGGACAGGTCTTTGCCGGGCCCTTCCTGCGCCGCTTAGGCACACCGTTTGTCGAGCGCTATGACGTCAAAGGCAGCCTTTCCGACGCCGAATCCCTGACCAGGATCGCCCGGCAGGAACGCATTCTCGTCTTCTTCCCCGAAGGCACGTTCACGCGCAGACCAGGGCTCTCCGCCTTCTATCTCGGAGCTTTCAAGATCGCGGTGGACGCCAACCTGCCGGCGCTGCCCGGCATCATCCGCGGAACGCGATCCATGCTGCGCGGCGACCAATGGTTTCCACGGCATACGCCGGTCACGATCGAGATCGGCGCTCCCATTGCGCCGTCCGGAACCGATTTTGCAGCTGTACTGCGTCTGCGCGACGCAGTACGCGAAGCCATCCTGGCGCGCTGTGGCGAACCGGATCTCGGCGAGATGGTAAAGCCGGCACCGCCCGAGGCCGGAGCCTGACGGGACCGGAAGTTCCACAAAGCGGCGCCGGTGACGCTGTGCGGCAACTCGCCGGACAGCCGATCTCGGCTACCGCATCGAGGAGGTGGCGCGGCTATTCATCCCGCACCTTCCGCGGGTAAGGAGCGGATTCCTGTCAGTTTCGGGTGAATCTGGTAACAAGGTTTATCGCCGCTGTGATGGCGTCGCATTGTAAAGCTACAACCTGCACGAGGTTGGAGGGCTCGAATCGAGGGACGGTTTCACATGACGGGTGAGCAAGTTTTCATCTTCGCGCTTCTGGGCGCGGTTCTCGCCATGCTGGTTTGGGGCCGCATCCGCTATGATCTGGTCGCCTTCGGCGCGCTGATCATCGCCGTTCTCGGCGGTGCGGTCACGGCCGAGGCTGCGTTCGAGGGCTTCGGTCATGAGGCCACCATGATTGTCGCACTGGTGCTCGTCATCTCGCGCGCCATGATCAACGCCGGTGTGGTCGAGTTGATCGCCCAGCATCTGGTAAGTGCGAAACGCGCGCTTCCCCTTCACATCACGATCATGTCGGTGATCGGCGCGGCGCTTTCAGCCGTCATCAACAACGTCGCCGCCATCGTGGTTCTCATGTCGCTCGACATCGAGGCGGCCAAGAAGGCGTCCCGCTCGCCGTCGCTCTCGCTCATGCCGCTGTCATACGCGACGATCTTCGGGGGCATGGTGACGCTGATCGGGACGCCATCCAACATCGTGATCGCACAGTTCCGCGAGAGAGCGCTCGGCGAGCCATACACCATGTTCGATTTCACCCCGGTAGGGCTTGTCTGCGCGGTGGTCGGCATAGCCTTCGTGGCGCTCGTAGGCTGGAGGCTCATCCCGCAGAGAAACGAAAGGACCGGGGCGGGCGCGGCCGAGAGCGACCTGTTCGTAGCCGAGGCGCGGGTTCCGGAAAAATCGACCACGATCGGGAAAACGCCCTCTGATCTTTACGAACTCAGCGACGAACACGACGTGACAATTCTGGGACTTGTGCGGGGTGAAAAGCGGCTGCCCGGCTTTGCAGCGGCGACCGAAATCCACAAGGGAGACCACCTTGTGCTCGAGGGCGATCCCAAGTCCATCGAGGCCTTCATCGGAGCGGCCAAGCTGGCAATTTTGAAGCAGGACAAGCAGGACGGTCTCACCGGCAAGACGATGTCGCTACTCGAGGCGATCGTGCCTGAGGGTTCACGCGCCATCGGCCGCAATATGCACGACATGCGGTTGCGTTACCGCCGCGGGGTCAGCCTGCTCGGCATGTCGCGCAACGGAAAGCGATTCAGGGAAAGGGTGGAGAAACTGACTATCAGGCAGGGTGACGTGCTCCTGCTGATCGGGCCGGTCGACCTCCTGGACGATGCGGCCGATTGGCTTGGCGTCCTGCCGATCGCTGACCGTAGCCATACGGTTATCCAGCGCCGCAAGGCGCTTCTGGCAATCGGTATTTTCGCGGTCGCCATCGCCGCTTCGGTCGCCGGCCTGGCTTCACTGTCCATCGCGCTGGCTGGCGCCGTAGCTCTGTTTGCCCTGGCAAACATTGTAACGCCGTCGGACGTGTACGGCGCAGTGGAATGGCCAATCATCGTGCTGCTCGGATCGCTCATTCCGCTCGGGACCGCATTCGAAAATGCCGGAGGCACGCAACTGGTCACCTCCGCCATAATAGGCCGGACCGAAGGGCTGCCCGTCTGGCTCATCCTCGCCGTCGTCATGGCGGTGACCATGGTGCTTTCGGATTTTTTGAACAGCATAGCCACGGCGCTGATCGCGGCGCCGATCGGCGTCGGTGTCGCACAATCGCTTGGCGTGTCGCCGGACCCCTTCCTGATGGGCGTCGCGGTCGCGGGAACCTGTGGATTGCTGACGCCGATCGGTCACAAGAACAATGCCATCATCATGGGACCGGGCGGCTACCGGTTCAGCGACTATTGGCGGCTGGGCCTGCCGCTTGAGCTCATAATCATCGCTGTCGCCGTGCCGACGCTGCTTTTCTTCTGGCCGCTCTGAGCATCGATATCCGCGATTTGGCTTTTCACGCGGGGCGGCCTGAGTTTCCGGAATCTCCCTCGATGCTGCCTCGGGCCGGCAGCCGTCTTCCGGCGAGATTGAGCTTTTTTGCGATCTCCGATATTGGCAGCCCTCCTGCCGGCCTCCTACATGCTGGCCAGAAGGCAACAAGGCATCAGATGATTTCCCTACCCCGCGACCGCATGGATCAAGTCGTCAAGCGTTTCGAGATGCTCGAAGCGCAGATGTCGGCTGGGCCGGATGCCGACGCCTATGTGAAGATGGCTTCGGAATATTCCGACATCCAGGACATGGTGACGAAAATCCGCGAGCTGCGCGCCGCCGAGCAGGAGGAGGCCGACCTCCAGGCGATGCTGGCCGACAAGGGGACCGACGCCGAGATGCGCTCGCTCGCCGAAGCCGAGCTGCCGGCGGTGGAGGAGCGCATCGAGGCGCTGCAGAAGGACATCCAGATACTGCTCCTGCCCAGGGACGCGGCCGACGAGAAGAACGCCATCCTCGAAATCCGCGCCGGAACCGGCGGCGATGAGGCGGCGCTTTTTGCCGGCGATCTGTTCCGCATGTATGAGCGCTATGCCGCCGCGCGCGGCTGGAAGATGGAAGTGGCGTCGGCCAGCGAGGGCGAGGCCGGCGGCTATAAGGAAATCATCGCCACCGTGTCGGGCAGAGGCGTCTTCGCGCACCTGAAGTTCGAATCGGGCGTGCACAGGGTCCAGCGCGTGCCCGAGACCGAGGGCAGCGGGCGCATCCACACGTCGGCCGCGACGGTCGCGGTGCTGCCCGAGGCGGAGGAGGTCGACATCGAGATACGCTCCGAGGATATCCGCATCGACACGATGCGGGCGTCGGGCTCCGGCGGCCAGCACGTCAACACCACCGATTCGGCCGTGCGCATCACCCATCTGCCCACCGGCATCATGGTGGTGCAGGCCGAGAAGTCGCAGCACCAGAACCGCGCCCGCGCCATGCAGATCCTGCGCGCGCGGCTGTTCGACATGGAGCGGTCGCGGGCCGACACCGAGCGGTCCGAAAGCCGCCGGCTGCAGGTCGGTTCGGGCGACCGGTCCGAGCGCATCAGGACCTACAATTTCCCGCAGGGGCGCGTCACCGACCACCGCATCAATTTGACGCTCTACAAGCTCGACCGGGTCATGATGGGCGAACTCGACGAACTCGTCTCGGCGCTGATCTCCGACCACCAGTCGAAGCTGCTTGCGGATATAGCGGAAAAATGACGCGTGATGTGCGCCCCCTCCACCGCCTTCGGCGGTCCCCCTCCCCCGTAAACGGGGGAGGATCAACGCCGGCGACGCCGGCCGCAACCTCGGATCCTCCCCTGCGAAGCGGGGGAGGGGGACCGCCCCCCGGGTCCGGCCAGAGGCCGGCCCGAGGACAGGCTCAGGCGGTGGAGGGGGCAACTACTTTATCCGAACTTTTGCGCTTCGCCCGCAGCCGCCTGACCGTCCCTTACATCGACGATCCGGCGCTCGAAGCCCGCATGATCGTCGAGCACTTTTCAGGCGCCAGCCGCGCGGAAGCAATTTCTTCGCCGAATCGCCTGATTCCGGCCGAAGCGCTTGCCGCCATCGACGCGGCGTTAAGGCGCCGGCTTGCGCATGAACCTGTCCACCGCATCTTCGGCCATCGCGAGTTCTACGGCCTCGACCTCCTGCTTTCGCCCGAGACGCTGGAGCCACGGCCGGATACCGAAACGCTGGTCGAGACCATGCTGCCCGTTATTTCCGAGACCGTTGCGCGTAAGGGCGAATGCCGCATCCTGGACCTCGGCACCGGTACCGGCGCAATCGCGCTCGCGCTGCTGAGCGAGGTCGAACGGGCGCTGGCGACCGGCGTGGACATTTCCGAGGATGCGCTTGAAACGGCGGCGCTGAATGCCGGGCGAGTCGGGCTTGGCGAACGCTTCACGCCGCTCCGTTCCGACTGGTTCGCAAATATTTTCGAACGATTCGATGCAATCGTCTCGAACCCTCCCTATATACCTGCCAAGCACATCGACAATTTGCAGGCGGACGTGCGTGATTTCGATCCGCGCAGAGCGCTGGATGGCGGCGAAGACGGGCTCGATGCCTATCGCCTGATATCGGAAGGCGCGCACCGCTGCCTTGCAGCCGGCGGAACCATCGGCGTTGAAATCGGTTATGACCAGAAGGACGCCGTAACGGGCATTTTCCAACGGGCAGGCTACCGGTTGATAAAAGCCGTGCGGGATATCGCGGGAAACGACCGCGTCCTTATGTTCCAGGAAAGCAGACCGGAAGACGCTTAAAAAAGCCTTGGCAATGATGGCGAATGCAGCTAGGGTCGAACTACCGGATGAGACGAAGCAGGCAGTGCTGTTACCAATTCGGTTCCCTTTTTCAACAAGCTGCCTTCTTGCGTGAACGACGCTTTAGCTTCGTACGGGGATCGCCCGGCAAGTGACAGAGACCGGAATGGGATGGCACGTGACGCCAACGCAATCGATGCGGGCGAACACCGTCGGAAAAGTACGAAACGGCTGGCTGCCGAGGCGCCCCCGTTCGTGAAATGTATTTCAAATTGAAGAGAGTCGGATGAGGCCACAACAGCAGAACAGGCGCATGCGCGGTCGCGGCAATAATGGCGGCGGCAACAACAACAATCCCAACCGCAAGGGACCAAATCCCCTGACGCGCAATTACGAGAGCAACGGACCGGACGTGAAAATCCGTGGGTCCGCTCAGCAGATCGCCGAAAAATACACCACGCTGGCCCGCGACTCCCAGAGTTCCGGCGACCGCGTGATGGCGGAGAACTATCTCCAGCACGCCGAGCACTACAATCGCATCATCGCAGCCGCCCAGGCGCAGATGCCGATCCAGCAGGTGCAGCAAAATCGCGACGATTTCAGCGACGACCAGGACGAGGATCGCGATGAGCTCGAGAATGCCGGCAATGCGGTGAATGTCGCGCCGGCCAACGTCTCCAACGAGGCTCAGTCCCAGCCCGCTCCGTCGCCTGTCGCGCCGGTGAGCAATGGTTCGGGCCCGCAGCCGGTCATCGACGGCACGCCCGCCGAGGTAGCCCTGAATACGGAATCCACCGGCGCGCCGAATGGCGGCGGACGCCACCGCGAGCGTCGTCCGCGCCCGCCGCGCCCCGAGGCCAGCCCCGCGGCCGAGGCCGCTGCTCCCGACGCTTCGCAGGCAGACGGGAACGGCGACGAAGGCGAGCAGAATGCGGCTCCGCGTCGCGGACGCCGGCCGCGCCGCGGCGAGCGCCGTCCCGAACAGGCCGCGGAAGCGGGCGGCAATGAACCCGCAGGCGATGCCGGCGAGGCGACGCCCGCAGTGGAAACCTCCGGCGACACGGCCCTGACGCCTGTCGAGAGCTGATTTTCGCAACGGACAGATTGACGTGGATTGTGCGGCGGGGACGAAAGTCTCCGCCGCATTTTATTGCGTTCCGCCGATCTTGAGGGAAATCGACGCGCGCCCCATATCCTTGCCATAGTGAGCCTGGCTCGAAGAGCAGGCTCGTCACCCAAAGCCGATCCGGCGCCGCAAAGCGGGCCGGTTAGGAAGGAGACATAAATGGACATTGAGAAATATTCCGAACGCGTGCGGGGCTTCATCCAGTCCGCCCAGACGATGGCGCTTTCCCGCAACCACCAGCAATTCACGCCCGAACACATCCTGAAAGTCCTGGTCGACGACGATGAGGGCCTGGCCGCCTCGCTGATCGAGCGCGCCGGCGGCAGCGTGCGGGACGTCAAGCTCGGCGTCGAAGCCGCGCTGGAAGCCATGCCGCGCGTCGAGGGCACCAACGGCCAGCTTTATCTGGCGCAGCCTCTGGCCAAGGTCTTTTCCACGGCTGAAGAGCTGGCGAAGAAGGCCGGCGACAGCTTCGTCACGGTCGAACGCCTGCTGACCGCGCTGGCGGTCGAGAAATCCGCCAAGTCCGCCGAGATCCTGTCCAAGGCCGGCGTCACCGCGCAGGCGCTCAACCAGGTCATCAACGACATACGCAAGGGCCGCACCGCCGATTCGGCAAGCGCCGAGCAGGGCTATGACGCGCTGAAGAAATACGCGCGCGACCTGACCGCCGACGCCCGGAGCGGACGGCTCGACCCGGTCATCGGCCGCGACGACGAGATCCGCCGCACGATCCAGGTCCTGTCGCGCCGCACCAAGAACAATCCGGTGCTGATCGGCGAGCCCGGCGTCGGCAAGACGGCGATCGCCGAAGGCCTGGCGCTGCGCATCGTCAATGGCGACGTGCCGGAATCGCTGAAGGACAAGAAGCTGATGGCGCTCGACATGGGCGCGCTGATTGCCGGCGCCAAATATCGCGGCGAGTTCGAGGAGCGGCTGAAGGCGGTGCTGTCGGAGGTGACCAGCGCCAGCGGCGAGATCATCCTGTTCATCGACGAGATGCACACGCTGGTCGGCGCCGGCAAGGCCGAGGGCGCGATGGACGCCTCCAACCTGCTCAAGCCGGCGCTGGCGCGCGGCGAACTCCATTGCGTCGGCGCGACCACGCTCGACGAATACCGCAAGCATGTCGAGAAGGACGCAGCACTTGCCCGCCGCTTCCAGCCGGTGTTCGTCAACGAGCCGACGGTCGAGGACACGGTCTCCATCCTGCGCGGCCTCAAGGAGAAATACGAGCAGCACCACAAGGTGCGGATCTCCGATTCGGCCCTGGTGAGCGCCGCTACGCTTTCCAACCGCTACATCGCCGACCGCTTCCTGCCCGACAAGGCGATCGACCTTGTCGACGAGGCGGCGTCGCGGCTGAGGATGCAGGTCGATTCGAAGCCCGAAGCGCTCGACGAGATCGACCGCCGCATCATGCAGCTCAAGATCGAGCGCGAGGCGCTGAAGGTCGAGACGGACGAAGCGTCGAAGGATCGGCTCAAGCGGCTGGAGAAGGAACTGACCGGGCTGCAGGAGGAATCCGACTCCATCACCGCCGCCTGGGCGTCCGAGAAAGCAAAACTCGGCCTCGCCGCCGACCTCAAGCGCCAGCTCGACGAGGCCCGCAACAACCTCGCCATCGCCCAGCGCAATGGCGAGTTCCAGACCGCGGGCGAACTCGCCTATGGCCGCATCCCCGAGCTCGAGCGCAAGCTCAAGGAAGCCGAAGCGCATGACGGCGTGACCTCGATGGTCGAGGAGACCGTCACGCCCGACCACGTCGCGCACATCGTCTCGCGCTGGACGGGCATTCCGGTCGACAAGATGCTGCAGGGCGAGCGCGACAAGCTCCTCCGCATGGAGGACGAGATCGCGACCCGCGTGATCGGGCAGGGCGAGGCGGTGCAGGCCGTGTCGAAAGCCGTGCGACGGTCCCGCGCGGGTCTGCAGGATCCCAACCGGCCGATCGGCTCGTTCATGTTCCTCGGCCCCACCGGCGTCGGCAAGACCGAACTGACCAAGGCGCTGGCCGCCTTCCTGTTCGACGACGAGAACGCCATGGTGCGCATCGACATGTCGGAATTCATGGAGAAGCATTCGGTCGCGCGCCTGGTCGGCGCGCCTCCGGGCTATGTCGGCTACGAGGAAGGCGGCACGCTGACCGAGGCGGTGCGGCGCAGGCCCTATCAGGTCGTGCTTTTCGACGAGATCGAAAAGGCGCATCCGGACGTGTTCAACGTGCTCCTGCAGGTGCTCGACGACGGCCGGCTGACCGACGGGCAGGGCCGCACGGTCGACTTCCGCAACACGCTGATCATCATGACCTCCAATCTCGGCGCCGAATATCTGGTGGCGCTGGGCGAGGGCGAGGACGTCGACAAGGTCCGCGACGAAGTCATGGCGGTGGTGCGGGCGTCGTTCCGGCCGGAATTCCTCAACCGCGTCGACGAGATCATCCTGTTCCACCGGCTGCGCCGCGAGGACATGGGCAAGATCGTGCAGATCCAGCTGAAGCGGCTCGAAAGGCTGCTTTCCGACCGCAAGATCAGCATCGCGCTCGACCAGGACGCGATCGACTGGCTGGCCGCTAGGGGTTACGACCCCGCCTATGGCGCGCGGCCCCTGAAGCGCGTCATGCAGAAGGAACTGCAGGACCCGCTCGCCGAGCGCATCCTTCTGGGCGAGATCCTCGACGGCTCGACCGTAAAGGTCACCGCCGGCTCCGACCGGCTGAATTTCCGCGCGAAGGCGGGGGAACCGGCGGAGACGGAGAAGGCGGCATAAGGCGCTTCAGGACTTGGGTTCCTCGCGCCGAGCTTGCAGCCGGCTCTCCTCTCCCCCATACTTCATGGGGGAGAGGTGGCCCGAAGGGCCGGTGAGGGGGCTTTTTTCTTGCACGACGCAAAGCCTACCCGGACCCGCCGCAAGTCCGGCACGACCGAACGCGCAAGATCCCTTCGCAAAGGCGACAATCTGGCCGAGGGCCGGCTGTGGATCGAGTTGCAGGACCGCAAGCTCGGCGGCCACAAATTTGTCCGGCAGTTTCCCATCGGACCCTATTTCGCTGATTTCGTTTGCCGCGAACGTCGCCTCGTCGTCGAACTCGATGGAAGCCAGCACGCAGACAGCGAATATGACCGAAGGCGCGACGAATTCATGCGTAGTGCCGGCTATTCGGTGATCCGGTTATGGAGCCATGAAGCACGGACCCAAACGGCAGCGGCCTGCGAAACTATCCTTGCTGCGCTCAACGGACGGCTCCGAGGGGAAACCATTGCGACCGATCTCAGATTTTATCCCGCAACATAGTAAGTAGCCCCCTCACCGGCCCTTCGGGCCACCTCTCCCCCATGAACGATGGGGGAGAGGAGCGGGGTTCCCCGGCGGGCGCGAAGCGAAGCCATTTGGCAATCCAGGTGAGATGTGAGCGGCGCTTCAGCACTTGGGTTCCTCGCCCCGCTAAGCGGGGGAGAGGTGCCGACCCGGGCTTGATCCGGGGGAGACGGAGAGGGGAAGAGAACGAAACGCCCCGTCGCAAGCTGGGGGATTTTTGTTTGGTGGCTTTGGCAATCTCCAGATGGTGAGAGCCAGGAAGCGCCCGCTTCGCGCCTCATCGAAGGCGATTTTGAGCTCGCGCCTACGGCAGCATCCCTTCCTACTAGTAGTCCACCGGGTCGCGAATGATTGGGCAGGTCATGCAATGGCCGCCTCCGCGCCCGCGGCCGAGCTCGGATCCGGAGATTGTAATCACTTCGATGCCCGCCTTGCGCAGGAGCGTGTTGGCGTAGGTGTTGCGATCATACGCGAAGACCACGCCGGGTGAGACGCAGACGAGATTGGCGCCGCTGTCCCATTGTGTGCGCTCGCGCATGTAGTCGCTGCCGCCGGTCTCGACGACGCGCATCTGCTTCAGCCCCAGCGCATCGCGCACCGTGTCGACGAAGCTTCCCTTGTCCTTGTGGAATTCGAGCCCGCCCTTGCCGTCGGGGCGGTAGGAGAACGCCTCGATACTGTTGACGATATCGGGATAGATCAGCACGCAGTCGCGATCGGCAAAGGTGAATACGGTATCGAGATGCATGGCCGCGCGCAACTTCGGCATGGCAGCAACGATGACGCGTTCGGCCACCCCTTTCTCGAACAGAGCCGCGGCGACCTGGCCGATCGCCTGGCGCGACGTGCGCTCGCTCATGCCGATGAGCACATTGCCCCTGCCGATCGGCATGACGTCTCCGCCTTCGAACGTGGCCAGGCCATGGTCGTGGATGGGATCGCCCCACCAGACGTTGACCTTCCCCGCGAAATCCGGGTGGAACTTGTAGATCGCCGCGGCCAGTATCGGCTCCCCCTGG
>NZ_AHAM01000049.1 GCF_000236565.1 Mesorhizobium alhagi CCNWXJ12-2
GGCCCTCCCGGCCGGTCCACGATCGCTGATCGAGGGTTGGCAGAAGCTGCAGGCGCGCGTCAACTCTTATCCGGAACCCGTTCGCGACATGGCGGGGCGGGGCCTGCAAAAGGTGGTCGATTACCAGGACCTCGCCTATGGCGCGGAATATCTGAACAGGCTGGATCGGGCGGTGGGCCTCGAACGCGCCGGGCGGGGCCATGCGCTGTCGATCGCCGCGGCCAAGCACCTGGCCAACGCCATGTGCTACGACGACATGATCCGCGTCGCCGACCTGAAGACGCGCTCGACGCGCGACCGGCGCGTGCGCCGCGAGGTCGGGGTGGCGGAAGGCTCGGTGCTGCAGGTCACCGAATATTTCCATCCGCGCGTCGAGGAGTTCTGCGGCGCGCTGCCGGCCGGGCTGGGACGCTACATCGAAAGCCGTCCGAAACTCGCGGCGTTCATCGACCGGCGCATCAATCGCGGCCGGCGCATACGCACCGACGGCATGGCCGGTTTCTCCGCGCTGTGGCTGATCGGCGGGCTGCGCCGCTGGCGCCGGAAACTGCTGCGCCATCAAGTCGAGCGCGCGCATCTGGAGCGCTGGTATCGGCTCGCGCTCGACCATGCAGCGAGCGACTACGCGCTGGCGGTGGAGATCCTGAAGTGCCGGCGGCTGATCAAGGGCTACAGCGATACCCATGTGCGCGCGCAGTCGAAATTCGACCGCGTGCTGTCGGGCCTGCCATTGCTTGCCGGGCGGCCGGACGCGGCGGACTGGCTGCGCCGCCTCAGGGAAGCGGCGCTGAAGGATGAGAAGGGCGACATGCTCGACGGCGCGCTGAAAACCGTCGCTTCGCTGGATGCGGGCGTGCCGACGCTGCATTGATTGCTGTCAGGCCTTGCCGAGCGCGCCGCGCAGCGCGATGATCGCAAGCACGAGGCTGGCGATGGCGTTCCAGCCGGCGAAGGACAGGCCGAGAATCCTCAGCGCCGCCTTGTCGCAGGCGGGCGGGATGACCGTGTTGATGGCGTCCAGCACGCCGGCGCCGCCCGTGTCGGCCTGGGTGGCGACCGCGCCGCAATCGGTCGGACCGGCCCACCAGCCCCATTCGACGCCGGAATGGAAGACGCCGAGATAAAGGCTGTAGAGCATTATCAGCGCGCCGAGGAGCAAGAGGCCGCGCGTCATCCAGGCCGGCCAGTGGAAGTGCGACGAGATCGCAGCCACTCCCATCAGCGGCACACCTATATAATAGGGCCAGCGCTGCTCCAGGCAGAGCTTGCAGGGTATGTAGCCGCCAATGTGCTGGAAGCCGAGCGCGATGCCCACCGTGGCCGCCATGGCGACGAGCAGGATGAGTGCGGTCACCGTTTGAACGCTGCTGGTGGGCTTTGTCAGCGACGACATGGCATCATCCGAGTTGATGGTCAGAACACGTATCTGACGAGGATGTAGAGCAAAATAACGGCGGCGGCGCCGGCGCCGGCGATCAGGCCGAGGCGTTTTTCGATGAAATGGCGGATCGGCTCGCCATAGCTGCGCAGCAGCCAGGCCAGGAACAGGAAACGCGCGCCGCGCGCGACGATGGCCGAGAGGATGAACCAGCCGAGCGGAAAGCCGATCACGCCCGCCAGGATCGTCACCACCTTGATCGGCGGCAGATGCGAAAGGCCGGACGTGACCAGCATCAGGAGGATGAAACCGGTGCCCGAAGACAGCTTGAGCGCATCGAAGGCATCGAGCTTGCCGTAGAATTCCAGTACGGGCCGGGCGATCGTCTCAAAGGCGTAGAAGCCGATGAACCAGCCGGCAATGCCGCCCAGCACCGAGGCGGCGGTGGCGACGAGCGCGTAGCGATAGGCGCGGTCTGGCCGGGACAACGCCATCGGCAGATAGAGCACGTCGGCCGGCACGAGGAACACCGAGCTTTCGACGAAGGCGATGAAGGCCAGCCACCATTCGGCGGATTTGCGCGCCGCAAGCGACAAGGTCCAGTCATACAGTGTGCGAAGCATGCGGCGCCCCCGTTGATTGCCGAGCCTGTCTAGCGCATGGCCCCGAAAAGTGGAAACGGCTTTTCGGACAGAATTGCCGCAGCGCACAATGAGCGGCGGCCATGAAATCGGCGCGCGGCAGTTGACGGGGCAGGCGCTCTCCGTATAGTCCGCAGCCGTTCACGCCGCCTTTGGCGTGCGCCCCCTTGGCGGAATTGGTAGACGCGCCTGACTCAAAATCAGGTTCCGAAAGGAGTGCTGGTTCGATCCCGGCAGGGGGCACCATTTCCCACCAAAGAAGCCTAGGAAATCAAGGAGCCCAAGGGTGTCAACGTTCCCCGAGGTACACAGGAGGGTATTGGCACGAGCGCACGCGGGCCGCGCCTGGGACGTACGCGCTCCACCGGGGGGTGACGCACGAGCATCAACTGTCGAGTTCGACCATTCACATTTTTGGGCAATTTTGAAACTGTTCCGCGGGAGCGACGGTCACTCGGCGCGAGACCAGCTTGCCAACCTCGCGCCGAGGTTAGATTGGCCTCAAAGAATGAAATCGGTGCCGGTCATGACGTTGGTGCCGGCGACCAGGATCTGCATGTCGGCGGTCGAGTCGCCGTTCACGTCGGCGTCGATGATCACGGTGCCGCTGTAGTTCGTGTAGCGAAGCTGGCCGGCCACGCCCGAAAATGCCGCGCTGCCGATGAAGGAGAAGGCCTGGTTGCCGCTGACCAGCGTGTTGGCGTCGATGGTCGCAAGATCGATCAGATCGGAGCCGTGGCTGAAGCCGCCGACGATCGAGTCGCGGAGCGCCGGTCCGGCCGGGCTGTCGGAGACGAGGTCGAAATCGAACCGATCATTTCCCGCGCCGCCGTTGAGACTATCGCTGCCGGCGCCGCCGATCAGCGTGTCGTTGCCCGCACCGCCGCTGAGCGTATCGCTGCCGGCTCCGCCGACGATATAGTCATTGCCGTCACCGCCATTGAGTACATTGTTGCCGGCGTTGCCGACCAACGTGTTGGCGAGCGTATTGCCGGTCCCGTTCAGATTGGCCGAGCCCTGCAGCTCCAGTCGCTCGACATTCGCCCCGAGCGTCCAGTTGACGTAGGAGCGAACCGTGTCGGTGCCGCCGGCTGCCGCCTCGATGGTGCTGTCTCCGGCTGCGGCGACGATGAAAGTGTCATTCCCGGCACCACCGACCATGTAGTCATTGCCGGCGCCGCCGTTGAGCAAATTGTCGCCGGCATTGCCGACCAGCGTGTTGGCGAGCGTATTGCCTGTGCCGTTGAGATTGCCGGAGCCCTGCAGTTCCAGCCGCTCGACATTGTCGGCCAGCGTCCAGTTGATATAGGAGCGCACCGTGTCGGCGCCTTCGCCGGAATTCTCGGTGGTGACGTCGCCTGCGGCGGCCACGATATAGATGTCGTCGCCTGTCCCGCCGAACATGGCGTCCGCGCCGGCCCCGCCGTTGAGCACATTGTTCAGGCTGTTGCCGACCAGCGTGTTGTTGAGTGCGTTGCCGGTGCCGTTGGTGGCAGACCCCAGCAGTTCCAGCCGCTCTATATTCGCGCCGAGCGTCCAGTTGATATGGGAGCGCACGGTGTCGGTGCCTTGGCCGGCATCCTCGATCGTGCTGTCGCCGGCCGAATCCACCACGAATATGTCGTCACCTGCGCCACCGAACATGGCGTCCGCGCCGGCCCCGCCATCGAGGGTGTCGTTGCCGCGGCCGCCAAAGACCTGGTCGTTGCCGCCGCCGGCCATGACCCGGTCGTTGCCGGCGCCCTCGATGAAGACGTCTTCAAACGCGGTGCCGACATGGTCGTCGGCAAAGCTTGTGCCCGCGATTTCGACGCCTTCGACCCGCGGATCCAGGATCGTGGCCTTGATGTCGGGGCTGGAGGCGAGGCCATCACGATAGGTGACCACCACTCGGCCGTCGGCGAGCAGGGCGGCGCGCGGCTGGCCCGTAGCGATGGGCTGCTCGTCGAAGGCGCTGTCGATGACGAAAGCGTCGCTGCTCGGGCTGCCATCAGCGTTGAAGATGCGGCCATTGACGAAATTGGCGCTGGCGAAACCGACGGGCGCTGGGTCCGCATCGTTCCACACCACGAGGAAGCGCCCGTCCTGCAGGGCGCAGACATGCGACTCCGACAGGCCAGTCGCGCCGGGATCAACATGAATCGCTGCGCTGAGCGGCGTCACAGATCCGGTTTCAGGTTCGTTGTAGATACGAAGCAGAATGTCGCCTGCGATCCCTTGCCACGCTACCGCGAAGCCGCCGTTCGCCAGCAGCGCGATGTGCGGATGCGATCCCGCGCCGACAACATTGCTGGTGTTGTCGATGCAGACATTGCCCGTCCCGGCATCGTGAAACACGGTGTGGAGTCCTCCGTGGGTCCCGGCGGTCCCCTCCACCTGTATCTGGTCGCCGGGCCCGCCCGTAGGCGACGAAACCCCGACGCGGTCGCTGCCGCTATAGAACTGCCAATCGAAATCGCGATCGCCGCTCATGCCACTGTCGCCATAGCCGATGATCAGCCGGCCGAAGGAATCGACCGATGTCCATGGGCTGTCCTCGAGACCATCGCTACCGCGGAACGCGCCGAGATCCACCCTTGGCCCGATGGTGCCTCCGATAGCGCCGCCGAAGAACTGGTAGCGCTGATAAATAACATCGCCCGCACCCCCGCTGTCGGTGAAGACCACGCCCAGCGTGTTGTCGGGCAAGCCGGCGAGTTCGATCCGGTTTTCGATCACGTTGCCGATCGAAGGGATGATCGCCGTGGCGGAGACGTTCCGTTCGACGGTCATGGTCGTGGCGCCCGTCGCGTCGAAGCCCCGCATCTTGGGGTCGTCAGAGGCGTTCTGCCAACCGATGACGAAGCGGCCATCGGCCATCCCGGTCACTGTGGGGAACAGCAGCACCCCGGGATTAGGCAGGCTGACCTCGATCTCCTGGCCAATCACTGGCAACGACATTGCTCCCTCCATCGAGGTGAGGGTCGCCGTGACAATACTGATATTGGAACTGGCCAGGATCCGGTCGCTGCCGTTGCCGCCATCGATCGTGTCGGTAGCGGCGGTGTTGACCTGGGTGAAGCCGGCGAGTTGGCCTCCGGCATCGCTGTAGCGGCCGAGGTAAACGTCGCCGCCGAAGGTGAAGCTGATCACGAAACCGCCGCCCGAAAACGCGCTGACGATCGGGTCCTCGAAACTGATCGATGAACCGCTCAGCGTCAGTTCGCCGCCGGCAGTATTGCCGCTCTGGTCGAAGATGCGGCCGACAAGTTCGCTTTCGGCCGGGTTGTTGTCGTCCCAGACCATCTGGACATTGCCGTTGGCGAGCTTGGTCAGCAACGGCTTGCCGGGAGGCTCGGTATTGGTGTCATCGTACGGAAGACGGTAGCTGTTGCCGACCGGATTGGCGTCGGCGTCGTAGAAGTTCAGCAGTATGAAATTGCCGGGCACGGTGTTGTAGGCGGAGATGAATCCGCCATTGTCCAGCGCCAGCACGTCGGGAAGGGTCTGATCACCGGGCGCGTAGGTGTTGACGTCGAATTGGCTGACGACAGTATTGCTGTTGAAAGCGGTGGTGACGGCCATAGTACTCCCCTAATACCGCGCGATTCAGAGCCCGAGAGACCGGGCGAATGTTGCTTTCGCCCCCTGCCACGCTCATGCGCGATACCGCGCCACGGGGAGAACAACGGAAGAGTCAAGGTGTCGGCACAGAACGTGAGACGATGACGCTAAGTCATCTCATGACCGAAGACCATCCCAAAGTCTTGGATAATTTGACTGCCACAAGAACCATGGCTTTTGCGGTCAGATGAAAGCGAAGACGCTGCTGTTCGAATAAACGATTATTTGGAACATCTCTTGCAACCTGCTGTTGATCAGCGGCAGCTCCGACTTTCAGGGGCCGCTCTCCAGTACCCGACGCCATTCTTCGGTCCTGATCCAAGCATTGCGTAGCTTGCCCTTACCACGATCCTTCTTTGGGTCGAAGGGGGACGCCGCCGAATTTAGCCATGAACGCCTCCGCATCGGCCCGCTCCGCGAAGCAAGGGAGATCCTGGTGGAACGGGTGGGCTTCCTGCGCTGGGCGGAACGGGACGGCCGCTTTGATCAGGCGGTCGAGATGCTCAGCGCTCATTGAGTCGCAGCGCGGCACTGGACATGCAGGTCAGCCGGACCGGCTTTTCGCCGATCCGGCATGGCGGCGAGGCTACGAACTGGCGATGACGCCGATGAGCGCGCCGACGCCGGCGCCGATGACGACGCCGAAGCCCAGCCCGACCGAGCCGTCGTCGAATATCCAGTCGCCGCCCACATATCCAAGCAATGCGCCGACCGTGATGCCGACCGCCATGCCGAGAGCGAACCTGGCAAAGTCGAGATCCATCTTCCCTCCTCAAGTCCCTCCGTCGAAAGCATACGCCAAGCCGGACCGATGGTTCCATAGGACAATGGCGCACAGTTGGCGGAGGGATGCGCCAGCAGGCAGGTTTGGCCATGTGGCAGTTGTCAAAGGGCGCTCCGGCGGGATAACCATCGCTCATGCTCGAACGGCGCGACAGCTATGCCAGCCTCATCCGCGACTTTCGCTGGAATATCCCCGAGCGTTTCAACATCGGCACAGCGGTCTCGGATCGCTGGGCGGCAAGCGATCCGGGCCGCACGGCGCTGCTCGACTACCGGGCCGAGGGCGAAGCGCAGCGCCTGAGCTTCGGCGAGCTTGCAGCGCGGTCCAACGCGCTCGCCAACGGGCTTAGGGAATTAGGCGTCCGGCGCGGTGACCGGGTGGCGCTGCTTTTGCCGCAGTCCTTCGAGACGGCCATCGCCCATATCGCGATCTACAAACTCGGCGCCATCGCCGTGCCGCTGGCGCTGCTGTTCGGTATGGAGGCGCTCGAATATCGGCTGCAGGCTGCGGGCGCCAAGTCCGTCGTGACCAGTGCCGCGGGCCTTGCGAAGATCCGCAGGATCGCCGACCGCCCTCCCGGGCTCGAACTGATCGTGTCGATCGACGGGGCGGATGGCGAGGCGATCGATTTCCACCGGCTGGTCGCCGACCATTCGCCGCATTTTTCCGCCGAGGACACGGGTCCGGACGACCCCGCGATGATGATCTTCACCTCCGGCACGACCGGGCCGCCCAAGGGCGCGCTGCACGGCCATAGGGTGCTGCTCGGGCATCTGCCCGGCGTCCAGACGCACCATGAATTCCTGCCGCAGCCGGGCGATCTCCTGTGGACGCCGGCCGACTGGGCATGGGCGGGCGGCCTGCTAAACGTGCTCCTGCCCGGCCTCTATTTTGGCGTGCCGGTGGTTGCCGGGCGGTTCGAGAAGTTCGATCCGGAGGCAGCGCTCGGACTTGCCGAGAAGATGCGGGTCAGGAACGCCTTCATCCCGCCGACGGCGCTGCGGATGCTGAGGACCGTGCCCGATATCGGCCGGCGCTTTCGGCTCGACCTGCGCACGGTGGGTTCCGGGGGCGAGTCGCTCGGCCGCGAGACCTTTGAGTGGGCGCGCGCGGAATTCGGCATCACCATCAACGAATTCTACGGCCAGACCGAATGCAACCTGGTGCTGTCTTCCTGCGCTGCGATCGGCGTCAGCCGCGCCGGCGCGATCGGCAAGGCGGTGCCGGGCCATACGGTGGCGGTGATCGGCGAGGACGGACAGCGCATGAAAGCTGGCGAGGCGGGGCAGATCGCAATCCTGCGGCCCGATCCGGTGATGTTCCTCGGCTACTGGCAGGACGAGCAGGCGACCGCGAAGAAATTCATCGGCGACTGGCTGACAACCGGCGACCAGGGCATCGAGGACGAGGACGGCTACGTGCATTTCTTCGGCCGTGACGACGACGTCATCACCTCGGCGGGCTTCCGCATCGGTCCCGGCGAGATCGAGGACTGCCTCACCGGCCACCCGGCCATCGCGCTCGCTGCCGCGGTCGGCAAGCCGGACGCGATGCGCACCGAGATCGTCAAGGCCTATGTCGTGCTGAAGGACGGGACCGCCGCCAGCGAAGCGCTGGCCGAGGAGATCAAGCTGTGGGTGCGCGAGCGGTTATCGGCGCATGAATATCCGCGCGAGGTCGAGTTCATCGACGAAATGCCGCTGACCACGACCGGCAAGGTCATCCGCCGCATTTTCCGCGATCGGGCGCGGGCGGAGGCGGGGGTGTAACGGCGATCTCCCGACGATGTCATAGCTCATCGAGCGGAGACACATCAGCCCAGGTGCGGCGACCTCAATATCCTTCTGCCGCAATCTGAGTATCTGCCCAGGCATTCAATAGCTTGAAGTTGCCGTCAAAGGCGCGCCGCTTCAACTCCTCGTAAAGAACCGAGCATTGCATGATTTCACTGGTATCTAGATCACCCTTTGCGGCTTCGCGTTCGCAGGCGAGGTAGACGTTCTTTAGCACGTCGACCGGAAGTTGAAGATGAGGTTCGGATGATTGGGAATGAACCGCCGTCGTCGAAAGCAGCGCGAACAGAGGAATACAGGCTGCCAGATCTATGAGGTGAGTGGCTCGCGTCATCGGGGACTTCTCCGACCGCACTTGGCGGTTGCAATCGGGGAAGCCTAGCAGTGGCTGAGGATGGGTACATGAGACGCGTGTCCCGAGTGGTGCTGTTCGACATCATGGAATCCGCTTGAACCGGGACCAGTGTCCCGCCTGCGCTGAAGGATCTCAACTGCCGTAGCCGGCGTCCCTCGCCGCCACGACAGCCCGAGCCCTGCTATCGACGCTGAGTTTGGCGAATATGCCGGAGACGTGGTTGCGCACTGTCTTTTCGCTGATGTTGAGCTGCGCGCCGATCTGATGGTTGTCGAGACCGCGCGCAAGCAGGTGAAGCACTTCTTTCTCACGAGTGGTAAGGCCCGCGACGGGACCAGCCTCAGCCGCAGGTTGGGGCAGGAAAGCGTATAGCTCCTGGAGGAAAGCAGCCCAGGCAGACTCATTGGGAAGCATGAAATGGTTCGGGCTGTTAAGTGGCAGGAACCGGGCGTTGGGAATGATCTGCGCGAGAAGCCGGCCTTCTTCGAACGGGGCGACGGCATCACGGTCGGGATGGGCCACCAATGTAGGGCAGGTGATGCGCGCCGCCTCTTCCTGGACGTCGACATCGAACATGACACGCGTCAGTTCCACGGCGTTGTCGGCGGAAGTGGCGGCGTTCTGCAGGTCACACCATGAGCGTAGGTGTTCGATGGACCCTTCGGGCTGGAACTGGGTTGCGAAGGAGCGCATGAAGGCGTGGTCTTCCTGCCCCCAGCCGAGCCTCAGCATCTCCAGCATGACCTTCGCCTTTTCCGGCTCGAGCGGAATGGTGGTGCGCCGGTTCCTCCCGCGCGCATATGTACCATAGAGGACGAGATTGCTGATGCGGTCGCCCTCCCGTCCCGCATAGGCAACCGCGACTGCACCGCCTTGGCAGATGCCGATGAGCGAGAAGCGGTCCAGCCGAAGCGCGTCCACGAGCGCGCCGAAATCCTGAACCCAGGAGTCGAAGGAGAGGTCATCGACATTTCTGTCCGAAAGCCCACACCCACGCGGGTCGTATCTGATCAAAGTATAGCGCGAGGAAAGCGCCTCGAGCCAAGGTTGCCAGGCGACGCTGCGCCATTGATATTCCAGATGCGTCAGCCAACTCGGCATCATCACGACGGGCGGGCCGCTTCCGGAAATCGCATAGGCGATCTTCGCGCCGTCGAAGCTCCTGCAAAACCGGACCTGCTGCCTTGCCATGATCCTCCCCCGGAAGATCGGAATTCAGCGAGACTCTACTCTCGTGTGCGCTTGTGACAAGACATCTGCCGACAGCCGAATCAGTCGGCGGCGTCTGCCCCTGTGCCCGACTGCAAATATCGGGCGCCATCGGCGCCTATCCCAGCTCTTTGCTGATGAATCTGGCTATGCGCACATGGGGCCTGTTGCGGGCCTTACCGCCTCTTCAGCAATCCCCGCACCCGGTTGCGCAGCAGGCGGGCGATGTTGCGGGTTTCGCGATAGAGGTGCAGTTGCGAGGCCGCCTGGCGGGTCGCGCGGTCGGCGCCCGGCGTCATGCCGATGACGATGGTTCCCATCGCCTTGCGCTCCGACCACAGCCGGCTCATCACCGGGTGGTCGGGCACGGCGCAGGAATCGGTCGTCATGATGTTGGGGTCGTCGAGATGCTGCTTCGTCACCTCGATCATCAGCAGCGTGCCCGGCGAGAAGGCGGCATAGGCCTCGTCATAGGCGGTCTTCCAGGTGTAGGCGACGCCCGCCTCGACGAAGACGATCAGGCAGGCGACGACCTCGCCGTTCAGCGTCAGCGAATGCACCCGGCACATATCCTGCTCGGCAAGGCGATGCACCGCCTCGCGGGCGAAGGCGGCGCGGTAGCGGTCGGTCGCCATGGCGGTGCGCTTGCGGCCCTTCCAGCCGGCCGCCTCCAGCGTCAGGAAGGCTTCGATGGCATGGCGGATTTCTTCGGGGCCGCGCGCCACGATGTGTTCGAGCGCGCCAAGGTCTGCCAGCCGGCGCTTCAGCCGGCGGAATTCGCGGTCGTGGTGCGAGCGCAGCGAGGCTTTCAGATAGGCGTTGCCGTCCAGCGCGCTTTCGAGGAAGGGCCGCTCGGCCTCGGCCGTGGTCACCAGCGGCAGGCCGCGCGTCTCGGCGACGGATTTAAGCATTGCGGTTACCGCGCCGTCGAGCCGCATGTCCGGCAGCACCAACACTTTTGGCAGTTTCAGATGAGGGCGCGACAGCATGGAAAAGAAATCCTCGATCACGCCTTCAGGGTCGTCGCGGTCGACCAGCGGCGTTCCCAGCGGTCCGAACGGGCTTGCCCAGGTGCGCATGATCGAGACGCCGAGCGGCGTGGCCGGGCGCTCCACCGAGAACGGCACCAGCAGCCGGAGCCGGTTCTTGTAGTCGTCGCCGTCGCGGATGACGGCGAGCCGCACCTCGCGGTCCTCCAGGCGGGGCATGGCCGGGGCGAGGAAGCGCGGATTGAAGAACACGTTCGGCTCGATGGTGCGCGAGCAGAGATAGTCGAGTTCCTCGACGAGGTCGAAGCCGGCGGACGCCGGGTAGATTGCCAGCCTGCGCGGCGGACGATGGCTTTCGAGCAGTTCGATCTGTCCCGGCTCGACGGCGGCGCCGTCAAAGCCGGCGAGGCCGGAAATCATCGTGCCGGCCGGGCCGGCGCTCATTTCCTCAAGCAGCGGAATGGCGGCCATCAGCGTGCCTCCGGCGCGGGTCTAGCCGGCGCGAAGATCGCCATGACGATTCCGAGCTTGCGCCAGACGGTGAATGCAAGTGCGCCTGCTTCGAACATCATGGCGAGTGCGGTGGCGATCGCCGCGCCCCACAGGCCGAATTGCGGGATCAACAGCACGCTGAGACCGATGTTGAAGGCAAGCGTCATCGCATAGACCAGCGCGCAGATGTTCTGGTTGCCGCTCATGGTGAGCAGGCTTTCGCAGGGACCGACGGCGGCGCGCGCAACGACGCCTGCGACCAGCAGGAACAGCAGGGGATAGCCGGCATCGAAGCCCGGCCCGAACAGCATCAGCATCGGCTTGCCGAGCGCCAGCACCACCAGCGCCATGACGAGCGACGGCCAGAAGGTCCACGCCGCCGTCTCGCGGGCGAAGCCTGCGAGCTTGTCCGGCTCGCTATGGGCGATCGCCGCATAACGCTGGGCGACGCCGGCCTTGACGGCGAAATAAACGAAATGGACCAGCGCCAGCGTCTTGACCGTGGCGAAATAGACAGCGACGTCGTCGGGCTGCATGTAGAAGCCGACCATCAGCACGTCGGCATTCGTCAGCAGGAAGAAAAAGCTCTCGACCAGAAAGATCGGCAGCGAGATGGCGAACCACAGGCGGAAACGGATGTTTCGCGGGCCCTGCGGCAGGCGCCGGTCGGCGCGCGCGGTGAAGCTGACCCGTTTGGTGATTGTGGGGGGGGTGGGGGGGGTACCGGCAGCAGGCCCCTACCCCCGCGGGGCGCGCCCCCGCCATGAAGGCGAGGATCAGCACAGGACGGATCAGATAGGTCGGTGACAGCGCCGACACCGCCCAGGAATGCGCCCGCGAAATGCCCTGAACCACATCCGACAGCGCGATCATCGGCAGGCAGATCAGCCCGAGGATGAAGGGCACGAAATAGTAGCTCTCGATCGCGCCGGAAAAATACCAGACGCTCAAGCCGCCGAGGAACGCCATTGCCGTCGAAGCGACCAGCACGAACAGCCGGCTCGCCACGAGCACGCCGCGCAGTTCGGCGGTCATGCCGCGCTCGCGGTATTCGGGAATGAAACGGATGATGGAGGTGTGGAAACCGAAGCAGGAAATGTTGCCGGCGATCACCATCGTCGTCCAGACGAGGACGAAGATGCCGTATTCGAAGCTGCCCATCCAGCGCGCCAGCAGAACCTGGCTGACGAAGGCGATGGCAGCGCTGACGATGCGGATGGAAAAGGCGATGAGCGACGTGCGGCCCGCCTCGCCGCGCTCGTCGGCGGTGAACAGGGCCGCATCGATCTGGCCGAGCAGCGGCCGGGCGCGCAAGGCGAGGCGCTCGGGCAAAAGCCGCTCTGCCGTCGTTGCCGCGGAAAAGCGCACGCGAGAACTCTCCGATTTCCGCCAGACCCGATGCCGGCGCATGACCTGGCGCGAAAGTATGCTTTTCGCACCACGCCGCACCTTTCCCGGTCTAGACAACACACGTTAAGAAACGGTTCGGCGAGGCCGCGGCGGCTCCGCAAAGGCGATACCGGGATGATCGGCAAGACCGAACGCGAAAAGATGCTGAAGGCCCATTCGATCGGCCCACGGATGATTTCCTATCTCGAGAAGATCGGCGTGGAGACCCTGTCGGAATTGCGCGGCGCCGACCCGCAGGAACTCGCCATGCGCATCGACATCGCGCTCGGCCGCAAGCACATGAACCGGCTTGGCGTCGAGGCGCTGCGGAACCTTGTGGAACTGGCGGAGAGGGAGGGGTGAGAGGGATTGCGAACCGCTCTGCGAGGGTATTCCACACTTCTGTTGACTTCAACATTTGTGTGGAACACAGTATATTTATGAACGCCAAGGAGTTGAAAAAGTGGCTCGCCACTCAAGGCTGCACCTTTGAGACAAAGAAGGCTGGCTCGGGCCACCTGATCGTTCGGCGCGGGGACCGGAAGTCGGAGCTGCCGATGCATGGCGGCGGCAAGGAACTCGGCACCGGGCTGGTCAACGCGATCAAGAAGCAATTGGGATTGAAGTGATGCTTGGTTACCGAATTGAACTCATCCCGGACGACAATGACACGTTCCTTGTTGCGTGCCCGCAACTTCCCATGGTGGCGACGTTCGGCGAGACGAAGGAAGAAGCCCGAGCACATGCCGTGGATGCCATCGAAACCGTGCTCGCCAGCATGATCGATGATGGCGAGGACATTCCGGCTCCGGATTCGGCAGATGGCGAAATCATTGCGCTGCCGCTGCTGACCGCGCTCAAGCTCAATCTTTACTGGGCGCTTCGGTCATCGGGCATTACCCGGGCCGAGTTGTCACGCCGGCTTGGCTGGAACCGGGAATCCGTCGACCGGCTTTTCAGGCTCGATCATCGGTCGAGGCTTGAACAGATCGAGGCGGCTTTTTCGGCTCTGGGCCGTGCGGTTGAGATTGAGGTCCACCAGGCTGCGTGAGGCCGGCACGAGGACCAGCGCTCGCCGCCGCCATGATGGCATTTCTTGACATGGACCATACCATGCAAATCTCGGTTACCGAAGCCAAGAGACAACTGACCGAACTCGTTCGGCGCGCCGAAGCCGGAGATGAGGTCGTGCTCACCCGTCATGGGCAGGCTGCCGTCAGACTGGTGCCGGTCAAAGTAGCACCAAGCCATAAAGCTCGGCGGGCATTGATCGACGCCGTTCGTGCTTCGGGGGCGGCAAAGGCGACCGCCGGGCCTGACGCCGCCCGGAGCCAGGATTTTCTCTATGATGACGACGGGCTGCCCGAGTGACCGCATAGGTGTTCGGCTGCAAAGCTGCGTTCGTGCCGGCTCCACCCACGCACCCGCCTAGCGCGGGCGCGAAACTTCGGTTAAGCCACGGTCTGGGATCGGGGGTGCCTGACCATGACATTCGTGGCGGCCATAGAGCACTTTGCGCAGCCGGCTTTGAAGCCGTTCGGGCGCTATCTGAATTACGGCGTGGGCGATCCCCACAGGCGCGAGGAGCGCGCCGCCGCATTGCTCAACTTCGTCAGCCTGGCGACGGTGTTCTCCAACACCGGCTTCGCGGTGATATTCCTGCTCCTCGGCCCGGTCCGCTATCTCCCGTTCGTCGCGGCGCTGCTTGCCTTCTCGCTGGTGTGGCTGGCGACGCCGCTGCTGCATCGCTTCGGCACGCTTGCCGCCGGCACCTACCTGTGGGCGACGGCGGCGGTCGGGCTTTCGGCCTATGCGCTGATCGCCGGGGCCGATGCCGGCCTGCAATATTTCCTGCTGGCCGGGCCGGGCATACTGATCATGATACTGGGATCGGGCCGGCTCGGGCTCGCCTCGATGTATTTTTCCGTCTATCTCGTGGTGTTCGCGGCGATCGAGCTCGCCTTTCCCCGCCAGTCGACGATCATGCCAATGCCGGAGAGCGTGGCGACCTTCACCTTCATCCTGTCGGTCTCGATGTCGGCGATCATCAATTTCATCGCCGCCTTCTACACATTCCGGCGCGCGGAAGCTTCCGAGGACGCGCTGGAGGCGGAGCATGAGCGTTCCGAGCGGCTGCTGCTCAATCTGATGCCGGCCTCGATTGCCGTGCGGCTCAAGCAGCGGCCGGACGAGATCATCGCCGACGACCTGCCCGCCGTCACGATCCTGTTCGCCGACATTGTCGGCTTCACGCCGCGCGCTGCCCGGCTTCCGGCCGACCGGCTGGTGTCGTTCCTCAACCGGATATTCTCCGAATTCGACAGGCTTGCCGCGGAGCATGGGCTCGAGAAGATCAAGACGATCGGCGACGCCTACATGGTCGCCGGCGGCCTGCCGGAAAAGCAGGAGGGCCATGCCCGCGCTGTCGCCGGGATAGCGCTCGACATGCTGGAGGTGACGGCGGCTTTGTCGCGGGAACTCGGCGAGGAGATCGCCGTTCGCATCGGCATCCACAGCGGCCCGGCGGTGGCCGGCGTGATCGGCTCGCGCAAGCTTTTCTACGATGTCTGGGGCGATACGGTGAACACCGCCGCCCGCATGGAGCAGTACGGGCAGGCGGGCCGGATCCAGGTTTCGCATGAAGCGAGGCAGGCGATCGGCGAGGGCTACAGCTTCGAGGAGCGCGGCATGGTCCTGATCAAGGGGAAGGGCAGGATGAAGCTCCATTTCCTGACCGGCCGGGCCGAGGCCTTTGATAGTGCTTCCAATCCGGCAGCGGCCTGACACGGTTTTTCCACGAAAAAATGCAGGCGGGCAGTCAAGCGCGAGCCGCGCAATATCGGCTTCGGTTCGACTTCAGGAAACCGGCAGCGGTCGCCCGCTGCGATTGCCGCCTTGACAAGACCGCCATGGGACCCGACTTGGTTGCGCTCGAAGGAGACCACGCCATGCCCGAACCGACACGATCCACGATCGATGCCGGAGAAGTGGAACGCTTCTCCGCGCTGGCCGCCGAATGGTGGAACCCGAACGGCAAGTTCAGGCCCCTGCACAAGTTCAACCCGGTCAGGCTCGCCTATATCCGCGACCAGATCGCCGCCCGGTTCGGGCGCGATCCGCATGCCGCGCGGCCGTTCGAGGGCCTGCGCATCCTCGACATCGGCTGCGGCGGCGGCCTTTTGTGCGAGCCGATGGCGAGGCTTGGGGCGGAAGTGGTCGGCGCCGACGCGTCCGAGACCAATGTCGAGGTTGCGCGGCTGCATGCGGCGGAAGCCGGCGTCGTCGTCGATTATCGCGCCACCACGGCCGAAGCGCTTGCCGATGCGGGCGAGAAGTTCGATGTGATCCTCAACATGGAAGTGGTCGAGCACGTCGCCGACATCGACCTGTTCATCGGCAAATGCGCAGACACGGTGAAGCCGGACGGCATCATGTTCGTCGCCACGATCAACCGTACGCTAAAGGCGCTCGGCCTGGCGATCGTCGGGGCGGAATACCTGCTGCGCTGGCTGCCGCGCGGCACCCACCAATACGGCAGACTGGTACGGCCTGAAGAACTGGAACGGGCGCTTTCCAACGCCGGCATGACCATAACGGACCGCACCGGCGTCATCTACAACCTGCTTGCCGACCGCTGGCAGCGTTCGCGCGACATGGACGTGAATTACATGGTGCTGGCGGAGAAGCGCCGCCCGTCGTGAGGTCAGCGGTCGAAGGCGACGCTAGCGCTTCTGCGCCTTCGTCGTCATGACGACGCCGACGGTGATGATCGCCGCGCCGAGCCAGGTCAGGAGCTGGTAGCGCTCGCCGAGGAACAGCACGCCGGCGACGAGCCCGATGGCGGCGGCGACATAGCCTATCTGGCTGAGATAGACCGGGCCGCCGACTGCCTGAAGCCTGAAGAAGAAGGCGAACATCGCCGCGGCCGCGGCCATCTGCGCGAGCACCACGACAGGCATGCCGGACAACACGGCGAACGAGCCTGCTCCCTCGATCGAAAGCAGCCCGACGAACAGCATCGCGGCCGCCGCTAGATGGCTGCCGACGGCGAGCTCGATGGGCCCGGCGTCGCGTGGCCAATCAAAGGTGCGGTAGATGTTGCCGGCGGCGAGAAGGAAGGGGATCAGGAGGCCCACCGCCACCCAGAACAGGTCCGCCGGCGCGCCCGCCTCGCCGCGTGTCGTTGCCACCATGACCGCGCCGACGAAACCGACGGCGATGCCGGCGACGCCGAGCAAATTGGGGCGGCGGACGCCGAGCAGGATCGACAGGACCAGCGTGATCACCGGCGACAGCGTGAACATGATGCCGGTGTAGCCGGCGCCGAGATGCGGAATGGCCGAGAACATCAGGATATTGGGGATGGCGTAGGAGACCGCTGCCGTGATCGCGAAATAGCGCAGCTTGTGGGCGTCGAGCACGATGCGTTTTCCTCTTGCGAGGAGCATGGCCAGAAGCACGCCACCCGCGCCCAGGGAGATGACGAAGGCCCACAGCATGCCGGAGGCGCCACCCTCGGTGGCGATCTTGCCGAAGGGCAGCGACAGGCCGAGCAGGCCGCCGGTGACGAGGAGGAGGCAGAAGGCGGAGTTCCACAGGTATTTCATAAAAACTTCCAACCATGAGAGTTGGCGCGGCCGCCATAGGCCAGCGCCGTCAAATTGCATGCCGCCGAAGGTCAATAAGACCGGGGCTTGGCCGCCGCCCGGGTTCGAGGTAACATAGTACAAAGATTCTTTATGTCAAGATACTTTACGGTGAGACAATGGACAGAGCCGCAAGGGCTGTCGAACAATGGCAAAAGGAACGTCCGGACCTCGACGTCCGCCCGATGTCGGTGCTGGGGGGATTGAGGGAGGCAGCCTCCCTGATCTCTCGCGACCGGCTCAATCCCCTGTTCGCCCGGTTCGGCCTACAGGCGGGCGAATTCGATGTGCTGGCGACGCTCCGCCGCTCCGGACCGCCTTACGCGCTGACGCCGACGGCGCTCTATGAGGCGACCATGGTGACGTCGGGCGCCATGACCAACCGGCTCGACCGGCTGGAGAAAGCCGGGCTGATTGCACGCGGTCCGCACCCCGAAGACCGGCGCGGCGTGATCGTGCAACTGACGGAGAAAGGCCGCGCGCTGATCGACGAAGCAGTCACCGCACATGTCGAAAACGAGCACCAGGTGCTGGCGGGATTGACGCGAGCGGAGCAGGATCGGTTGGCGGAACTGCTGGAAAAGTTGATCAGGAGCGTAGGCGGCTAGTCTCGCATTTTTCCGACAGCACCTTCATTTTTGCGTTACGCGGGCCGGAAGCGGCGCCTCATCCACGCCAGCCACTTTATCAGGATGATCAGACGGCGAGCCCATTTTTCGGACAAACCAATGGTTCGCAAAGCCTGTTTGGCCCCTTGATCTCTCCGCGCGTTCATGGCGGAGTCGCTGAAATCAGGCGGCGGCTCGTTCAAGTACCTCTCGGCTTGCGTTCGAACCTCATCACCGTTTGGCAGTTTATTACCCAAAAGCCACTCTTGATAAAAGCAGAGGTCCTCGATGCGCTCGCGTAAGGATTCTGGATAGCCTATACTCCGCCGATTCAGACGTGCATGCGTTGCTTCGTGGACGATCACCGACGCAATCAGTTCTGGTGTGGTGCTCTCACGCAAGACAAAACGCTTGTCGATCGTGCAGGTCCAGTTTGTCGTTGAAAACTGACCGATCGACCCCGGAAGCAAGGTCACTAAGATCCGATCCAGGTCTTTGAGAATCCGCCGATAGCGAAGGGGATCAAACTCCCGGATAAGGGAGAGCGCCGCCTCGACCCTGTCCAACATAGCATCCTCTATTGCGAAGAGTTGCAGACCATCAACCTCGCGGCTCGTGAACACGTTCTGCAGTCCCCACTCGAACATGCGGGCAGAGATGCTGACGCGATCACGATTGCTCAGTTCTGGCACTCCGTTTGTGGCCATGGCTGGGGCGGACGCCTGGTCCTCAGTTCCGGTCCTCGGGAAACACCGGGATCGGCATGAATTCGACGCCGTCCTCGATCAGGCCGCGCGCCTCCTCGGTGGTGGCTTCGCCATAGATGCCGCGCGGGTCGGCCTCGCCGAAATGGATTTTCCGCGCTTCCTCGGCGAACTTGTCGCCGACATAATCGGCGCTTTCGCGCATCTTTTCCGACAGCGCCTTCAATTGCGCCATCGCCTGCTTCTGCGCCTCGCCCATGGCGAGCGCGATCTTTTCCTGCTTGCGGCCGGTGGAGACGGCGGGCGCCATCAGCGCCTTTTCGACCTTGTGCGAGCCGCAGGCAGGGCATTCGACAAAGCCGCGTTTCTTCTGCGTCTCGAAATCGTCATTGTTGCGGAACCAGGCCTCGAAGCCGTGCTCGTGCTCGCATTCGAGCGAAAACCGTATCACGACGCTGCTCCCCTGAGCGCTGCTTCGGGGCGCTGGGCAATGTCGAATTCGCGCGCGTTCTTCAAATTGGGTATCTTCTTGCGGGCGGCGGCTGACAGGCTGGTGTCGATCTCGGCGACGATGACGGCGGGTTCGTCATGCGCGGCCTCGGCCAGCACGCGGCCCCACGGATCGGCGATCAGCGAGTGGCCGTAGGTTTCGCGGCCATCCTCATGCAATCCGCCCTGCGCGGCGGCGACGACGAAGGCGCCGTTCTCGATGGCGCGGGCGCGTAGCAGAACGTGCCAGTGCGCCTGCCCGGTCTGCCGGGTGAAGGCGGCCGGAACGGTCAGCACGTCGGCGCCTGCCAGCGCCTCGGCGCGGAACAGTTGCGGAAAGCGCAGATCGTAGCAGATGGCGAAGCCGAGCTTCGCGAAGGGCAGGTCGGCGATCATGGCCTCGCGCCCCGGCTCGTAGGCGGCGGATTCGCGCCAGCTCTCGCCATTGTCGAGATCGACGTCGAACATGTGGATCTTGTCGTAGGTCGTGACGATCTTCCCGTCCGGCGAAAACAGCAGCGCCCGGTTGGCGAGCTTGCCGTCGGCGCGCAGGATCGCCGTCGAGCCGATATGCAGGAAGATGCCGAGTTCGGCGGCGAGCCGGGCCGACGCGGCGACGATCGGGTCGCGATCCTCGGTCGTGAACAGCGAATTGCGCGCCTCCCGGTCGCGCACGATGGCGCCGGTCATTTCGGGCGTCTGAATATAGGTCGCGCCTTGAGAGGCGGCGTCGCGCACCAGTTTTTCCAGGTCGGCGGCGTTGCGCTGCGGGTCGATGCCGGAGCGCATCTGGATCGCTGCGGCCTTGAACATGCTCATGATCGGGGTTCCTACTTCAAAGCGCCGGTGGCGAGCAGCCCGTCGAGCCGCCCTTGTGCGTCCAATGCGTGCAGATCGTCGCAACCGCCGACATGGACGTCGCCGATAAAAATTTGCGGGAAGGTCGAGCCGCCATTGGCGCGCTGGATCATCTCGCGGCGCAGGTCCGGCGAAAACGAGGCGTCGTGCTCGGTGTAGGTCACGCCCTTCCTGTCGAGCAGCCGCTTGGCCGCCGTGCAGTAGCCGCACATCATGCGCGTATAGATCGTCACATCAACCATGATCGGTCCTGTTTGCCTCAAATCTATATAGTCTGCGCTTCGCCGGGCTGAAAGTCCCCCGGCAGAACCCGCGCGAAGGTCAGCACGTCGACCGTCTTCGCACCGCTTTTCTTCAGCGCACGGGCGACGGCGGAGACGGTGGCGCCGGTGGTGTAGACGTCGTCGACCACCAGCACGCGCCGGCCGCGCACCTCGATGTCAGCCTCGGGCGGCACGCCGAAGGCCGCGCGCACATTATCCTCGCGCTCCCTGAGCGGCAGCCCGACCTGCTGGCGCGTGCGCTTGACGCGCCTGACCGCATCCGGCGCGAAGGGCAGGCCGGACATCGCCGCGACCGTGCGGGCGAGCTCGGCCGACTGGTTGAAGCGTCGTTCCAGAAAGCGCCGCCAGTGCAGCGGCACCGGTACGACGACATCGGCATCCGCCAGCAGTTCGGCGCCTGCCCTCAGCATCCAGCGCGCCATCCATGGCGCGAGATCGGTCCTGTCATGGTATTTCAGGCCCTGCACCATTCGCCGCGCCACGCCGGAATAGGCGACCGCCGACCGCGCCCGCTCGAATGGCGGCGGATTGGCGATCGCTTCCGCCGACAGGAAGCCTTCGCCCATATCCTGCGAGAACGGCGTTCCCATCACCGCGCACCACGGTCTTTCCAGGAATTTGAGACCAGGCCAGCAGGCGGCGCAGAGTGCGCCCGGCTGCGAGACGTGGCGGCGGGAGGC
>NZ_AHAM01000048.1 GCF_000236565.1 Mesorhizobium alhagi CCNWXJ12-2
CGCTGTTCGAGTTCGTCGGCCTCGGCCAGCAGCACCTTTTTGGCGCCCTGGAGCTTGGCCGCGGCGTCGGCGGCCGCCTTGGCGCCCTTGCCGGCCACCAGGATGTCGACGTCGGAACCGATCTTGAGGGCTGCCGTCAGCGCCTTGGCGGTCTGCTCCGACAGCGATGCATTGTCATGTTCGGCAATCAGAAGAATAGCCATTTTTTGTTTGCTCCTATCGCCTTTGACTACAACACGCCGGCTTCGTTCTTGAGCTTGTCCACCAGTTCGGCGACGCTCTTGACTTTGACGCCTGCCTTGCGGCCGCCGGGTTCCTCGGTCTTAAGGACCGTGAGCCGCGGCGCGACATCGGCTCCGAAATCGGCCGGGGTCTTCTCGTCGAGCGGCTTCTTCTTGGCCTTCATGATGTTGGGCAGCGAGGCGTAGCGCGGCTGGTTGAGGCGCAGATCCGTGGTCACGATCGCCGGCATCTTCAGTTCAACGGTCTGCAGGCCGCCATCGACTTCGCGCGTCACCTTGGCCTTGTCGCCGGCGATCTCGATCTTGGAAGCGAAGGTGCCCTGGCTCCAGCCGAGCAGCGCCGACAGCATCTGGCCGGTCTGGTTGGCGTCGTCGTCGATCGCCTGCTTGCCGAGGATGACGAGGCCGGGCTGTTCGGCTTCGACCACGCCCTTCAGCACCTTGGCGACGCCGAGCGGTTCGGTCTGCTCGTCGGTCTTGACCAGGATGGCGCGGTCGGCGCCCATGGCGAGCGCGGTGCGCAGCGTCTCCTGTGCCTGCTGGGGTCCGATCGAGACGACGACGATCTCGTCGGCCTTGCCGGCTTCCTTCAGCCGGATCGCCTCTTCGACGGCGATTTCGTCGAACGGGTTCATCGACATCTTCACATTGGCCAGCTCGACGCCCGAACCGTCCGACTTGACCCGGATTTTCACGTTGTAGTCGACAACCCGCTTGACCGGGACGAGAACTTTCATGTGCTTCTCACCTCTCTGATGAAAATTTTGGAGCGCTCACTAGCAGAGCGAGGCTCGGTCCGTTTGTCGATTGACGACATAAAGGGCGGAAATACGGAAACTGACTTGCGGACTTGCCGGCTCCCGCAAGCGCGGCGGACCCTAGTCAGCGTCAATCGGCGCGTCAATATCCGCCGGCTGGTCAAATCGGTTGAATCACGGTGGGTCGATGGCCGTCTGGCTACAGGTTTGGCGAAAGCTCTCATACGCGGCCGCGATTCCAGGAAGGCAGGTCTTTCGCCAGCTGTCGTCCTGCCCGCTGGCTTTGGAAAAGAACGCTTTGGCAATCAAGTGAACGTCTCGCTGCCAATCGCGATGCCGCTCCCAGACAGTACCAGGCACGGTCAATATCGCTTTCAACAGGTCACCTTCGAAAAAATCTCCAGAGATAAATGGGTCTCTGCGCAATCTCTCAATTGCGAGGGGAAGCAACCACTGCAGGCCAATGTTCTGGTTGATAGCAAGCCTGAGTTCTTCAGTGGTCAAATCACCGATTGGTTTGCGTCGAAGAGCATGGCAGGTCCGAACGACGTAGGAATCGTAGGCCGGTTCGCCCCAATCCTCACCGTCAAGTTCTTCAAGACTTTTGTTGAGCATCGGTCATTGCCTGCCCCAGCGCGGGGCGGGCTGCGCCTCGACCGGATGCACGGCGCTCGGCTGCTCGACCTTCACGGCGCGGGGCGTGACGACTTCCTTGTCGAGAAGCGGGACATCGCGGCGGCGCAGGATCATCACCAGCACCGCGCCGGTGATGATGCCGCCGGCATGGCAGGCCCAGGAAATCTGATCCTCGCCGCCCAGCGCCAGCATCGTGAATTGGAAGGCGATCCACAGGCCGAGCGTGAGGTAGGCCGGAATGCGCAGCGGAATTCGTCCGAAGGCCAGCACCCAAATCTTCACCCGCGGGTGAAGAATGAGATAGGCGGCGACGATGCCGGCAATCGCGCCGGAGGCTCCGATGAGGGGTATTTGGGAATCCGGCGCGATCCAGCCGTGCACCGCCGCGCCGCCGATCGCGCAGAGCAGATAGAACACCAAAAAGCGGAAGTGCCCGAGCGCATCCTCGACATTGTCGCCGAACACCCAGAGGAACAGCATGTTGCCGGCCAGATGGAAGAAATCGCCATGCAGGAAGGCATAGGTGATGTAGGTCATGTCTTCGGGAACGATGACCAGTTCGGGCGAAAGCTCGACCGTGTCGAAAGCAACTGATGGAATGTAGCCGAGGCCGTAGACCGCGGCGCCGGTGAATTCTTCCGAACCGAGGCCGGTGATCAGAAATACCAGCACGTTCAGCCCGATCAGACCGAACGTCACATATTGCAGCTTGATGTATTTCAGGCTGTTGGCGTCGTGGAGCGGAATGAACATTGTTTCGCGCCGCTCCCCCTGCGGTATAGCCGTGTCGATTGCCCGCCAGAGGTGGAATTGCTCAAGGATATCTCAGCGGTTCTTGCCGGGAACCCATAGCACATCGGCATTTCCATTGTCATTGACCACGCGCGCAGCCACGAACAGAAAATCCGAGACGCGGTTGATGTATTTGATGCCTTCCGGATTGACCTGTTCCTGAGGGTCCTGCGCCAGCGCGACCATGATGCGCTCGGCGCGCCGCGCGACGGTGCGGGCGAGATGCAGGGCGGCAGCGGCGGGAGAGCCGCCGGAGAGCACGAAGGAGCGCAGCGGCTGCAGGTCCTTGTTCAAAAGGTCGATCTCGGCCTCGAGGCGCGCGACCTGGGAGGCGACGATGCGCAGCGGATCGTATCCCAGCGGCTTGCCTTCGTCGGGCACGCACAAATCCGCGCCGAGGTCGAAGAGATCGTGCTGGATGCGGCCGAGCATCGCGTCGATTTCCGGATGAGAGCCGGCGGTGTGGACGCGCGCCATGCCGATGCAGGCATTGGCTTCATCCACCGTTCCATAGGCGTCGATGCGGATGTCCGATTTAAGCCGCCGCGCGCCGGTTCCAAGGCCGGTCGTGCCGTCGTCGCCGGTGCGGGTGTAGATCTTGTTGAGCTTTACCATCGCGCCGCCTCTATCCGCGTCCTGCGAACCAGGCTGCGATCAGGATCAGAACCAGCGCGATGAATTGCAGGAATACCCGCATCTGCATCAGCTTGTTGGAGGTGAAGCCCGAACCGCCGCGCATCATGTTGACCAGCCCGCGCAGCAGCACGACCACGACCGCGACCATGACTATGATGGCGAGGATGTTGAAGACGGTTTCCATCCGGGTCTCCGGTCGATTGAGCCGCGTCAGGCCTGGGATGCGAGGACGCGATAGAGCAGGGAAGCCGGCAGGATGCGTTTCAGAATCACGCCGATCCTGGCAGGCAGAGTGACAACATAATGCGGACGTGGCCGCCGCGACAGGAGGGCGTGGCGCAATACCGCATAAACCGCGTCCGGCTTGAGCTTCAGCCGCGATTTCGAGCCGCCGGCCCTCAGCCGGGCAAGCTGCTTTTGGTAGGCTTCGCGGTGCACCGAATTCTCGTGGTCGATGTTTTTTTCGAACCAGGCGAGCCCGTTGGTGGCGATTCTGGATTCCACCGGGCCCGGCTCGATCAATGAGACATGGATGCCCGAGCCTTGCAGTTCCGCCCGCATGCACAGCATCAGCCCTTCCAGCGCGTGTTTCGATGCCGCATAGGCGCCGCGCCACTTCACAGGCGTCAGGCCGAGAATCGACGAGCAGTGGACGATGCGGCCATGGCCCTGCGCCCGCATGACCGGCACGATGCGCCGGGTCAAATCGTGCCAGCCGAACAGATTGGCCTCGAATTGCTCGCGCAGCGCTTCGACCGGCAAATCCTCAACAGCGCCGGGCTGGGCATGGGCGCCATTGTTGTAAAGCGCGTCGAGCCGGCCGTCTGTCCGTTCAAGCACGGCGGCGACCAGCGCCGCGATCGAGTCGGGTTCGCGATAATCGAGATAGAAGGCTTCGATGCCGTCCGCTTCGAGCGCTGCGATATCCTCCGGCTTGCGCGCCGTGGCGAACACCCGCCAGCCGTCGTCCCTCAAAGCGCGAGCGCAGTAGGCTCCGATGCCGGAGGACGCGCCTGTGACGATGATCGTGCGCAACTCTTTCATCCGGTGTACGTAGTTCCGCCACGGGTTGCCAATCGCCGCAATCCCTTCCCATATTCGCGGCCGGGAAACAATCGACGGGAGCTACGGCATGGAGGCGCAATGCGGAAGATCGTAGCCGTTCGGCGCGTGCTTTCCGATGCGCTCGGCCATTTCAACGACGATGACGGCTGGTCGATGGCCAGCCATCTTGCGATCACCGCGCTGATGGCGTTGTTTCCATTTCTGATCTTCGCCACCACGCTTGCCAGCTTTTTGGGCGCGAACGCGTTCGCTGACACGGCGGTTCACCTCGTCTTCGATACATGGCCCGAACAGATCGCGGCGCCGATCTCCCGCGAAGTCATCAATGTGCTGACCGTCCAGCGCACCGACCTCCTGACCTATGGCGTGCTGCTCGCCGCCTTCTTCGCGTCCAACGGCATCGAGGCACTGCGCACGTCGCTCAACCGGGCTTACCGGGTCACCGAGACGCGATCATTCATTTTCCGGCGAGTGCAGAGCCTGGTCTTCGTGCTGATCGCAACCGCGGGTTTCCTGGCGATCAGCGTGCTGCTGGTGTTCGCGCCGCTGATCGCTCGGCTGGCGGTCGCCAATTTCGACTGGATCGAACCCTATATGGGCACCATCACGCTGTGGCGTTACGTCATCGCCTCCGCCGTCATAGTGCTTGGTCTGTTCGCCGTGCATTACTGGCTGCCCGCCGGCAAGCGCCGCTTTACGGCTTTAGTGCCCGGCATCATCTTCACCCTCGTAGGCTGGCTGGCCGGCTCGACTATATTTGCGGCGTATCTCGACCGCTTTTCGTCCTACGTGACCACTTATGCGGGCCTCGCCTCAATTATGGTCGCAGTGGTCTTTCTCTACATCGTGTCGCTCGTTTTCATCCTGGGCGGCGAGCTCAACGCCTCGATCAGCCGCTATCTGGAAGCTCGCGCCCGCGTCGGCGGCTAGATTCATTCCGCCGGTGGTCCGGATTTGTTTACCGGCTTTCGCGCAGTGGCGAGGCCGACGCCCAACGTCGCCAGCGCCATGCCGAATATCTGCACCAGCGTCAAATCCTCGCCGAACAGCACCCATGCGATCACGGCGGTGACCGCCGGCACGAGGTAGAACAGGGAAGAAACCTTCGACATCGCGCCCTCGCGGATCAGCGCCATCAACAGGAAGATCGCGCCGATCGACAGCACCAACACCAGCCAGGCCATGGCGAAGACCAGTTCGCCGGTGAGGGTGAAGGTTTGCGTCTCCAAAGCCAGCGAGCACAGAGCCATGATGGCGGCGGCGCCGACATACTGCCAGAAAGTCCCGGTGATCATGTCGCCGCCGGCGCCGAAACGCTTCTGCCAGATCGTGCCGGCGCTCATGCCGGCGACGGCCACGAACGATGCGGCGAGCATTGGCCACGTAACGCCGCCGCTCATCGCGCCGAGTTTCGGCGAAAGCACGATCACCACGCCGGCAAAGCCCGCCGCCAGCCCGGCCCAATGGCGCGGCAGGATCTCTTCGCCGAGCAGCCTGCCGGCCAGCAATGCGGTGATCAGCGGCTGCAGGCCGACGATCAGCGCCGACAGGCCCGCGGGCAGGCCTTGGCGGATCGCCCAGAACACGCCGCCGAGATAGACGCCGTGCATGAGCGCGCCCGCTGCAACGGCGTGCAACGCCTCTCGCGGCTTGGCCTTGCGCGAGCCGAGCAGCAGCATCATCGCGCCCAGAATGACGAAGGCGAGCGCGAAGCGCGCCGCCAGGAAGGTGAACGGCTCCGCCCACGGCATGGCGTAGCGGGCGCCGATGAAGCCGGTCGCCCAGAGCACGACGAAGGTGGCCGGAACGAGCCGTTTGGGAATTGTCATCGAATGACCGCCGATCGAGGGAAGAGAGCGGCGAAAGCTCTAATTCGAAATATTCCGGCAAGCAAAGCGAAAGGGTTGATGCATAGCTTCTAATATATTGAACCGGGGGGTTCGAGGGACTTCGCTGTCGGGGGCTTTGAAAGGACCGGGCATGCTTTGGAATCTCGAGACTTCATGGCTGATGATGGCCGTGGCGAGCGTCATCGTTATGGCGCTGTTCTTCGGATCGGCTCTCCACGCGATCATGCGTGACGACGGCTTCGGTCCCATAGGCAACATGGTGCTGTTCACCGCCGGCTTCTTCATCGCTATCGTGGCCGCCAACTCCTGGGGCATCAGTTTGCGCGATCTGACCCGCGCAGTGGCTACGGGACTGGGCGGCGCCTTCGTGACCATCGCCGTGCTCGCGATGCTCAAAGGCGTTCTCGTCCGCTCCTGACAACCGGCGGCAAATCGTTTCGCGTCAAATGCCGACCATCTTCCGGACATCCGCTGCGCTTGCGCCGCGCTCGCGCAGGGCTGCGATCCCGCTGTCGCCGAGGCTTTTGGAAAGCTTGCGGCCATCGGGACCGAGGATCAGCCGGTGGTGAAAATAGTGCGGCGCAGGCAAGCCCAGGAGTTCCTGGAGCAGCCGCTGGACGCCAGTGGCGGCATAGAGGGCGCGGCCGCGGACGACATGGGGCACGCCTTTCAGAGCGTCGTCGACCACCACCGACAAATGATAGCTGGTCGGGACTTCCTTGCGGGCGAGCACGACGTCGCCCCATTGCTCCGGGCGCGCCTCGACCTGTTCCGAGCCGGCCAGTTCCTCGCTGGAAAACTCGGTCCATGACAGCCGGCCGTCGAGGCGCGCCCACGCCGCATCCATGTCGAGGCGCCAGGCGAAAGGAGCGCCGTCTGCCATCCTGCGCTCGCGCTCGCGCCTGGAAAGGGCCTTGTCGAAAGCCGGATAGAGCGGCACGCCGTCGGGATCGCGGGGCCAAAGCCGGCCACGTTTCTCGGTGTCCGCGATAAAGGCGCGGATTTCGCCCCGGCTCATGAAGGCGGGATAGACGAGTTCCTCGGCGATCAGCCGGTTGAGCGCGCTTTCATAATCGCCGAAATGCTCGGACTGGCGACGCACCGGCCGCTGCCACTCGATGCCGAGCCATGCCAGGTCGCGATAGATGCCCGCTTCGAATTCGGGCGTGGAGCGGGCAAGGTCGATGTCCTCGATGCGCAGCAGCAGCCTGCCTCCCATCCGCTCGGCCAGCCTGGCGTTGAGCAGCGCCGAATAGGCATGGCCGAGGTGCAACTCGCCATTCGGGCTGGGCGCAAAGCGAAAGACAGGAGTGTTCATCAGTATGCGTAAACCGGGTTGTGCGCAATTCCACCCGATTGCTACGTTGCCGGCGGTTCAGGGACAAGGACGCTATGCGCCGCATTTCAACGCTCAGCGATGTTTCGGACGGGCTGGACGCACTTTGCGCGGCCGATCCGCGCCTCGATCCGGTGCGCGCGGTGGCCGGCGAGGTGCCGCTGCGCCTCTCCGAGCCGGGCTTCGCCAGCCTCATTTCGATCATCGTTTCGCAACAGGTTTCGCGCGCCAGCGCCGATGCGATCTTCGGCCGGCTGACGAAGCTGGTCGATCCGCTGACGCCTGAGGCGATCCTGTCGGCCGGTGAAGGCATGTTCCGCGAGGCGGGACTCTCCCGGCCGAAGCAGCGCACGCTGCTCGCCGTCTCGCAGGCGGTGCGCGACGGCCTCGACCTTCACCACCTCTGCGGCCTGGACGCCGATGACGCGATCAGGCGGATGGTCGCCGTGCCGGGCATCGGCCCGTGGACGGCGGAAGTGTACCTGCTGTTTTCGGCCGGGCACCCCGACATCTTCCCGGCGCGCGACGTCGCGCTGCAAAGCGCGGTCGGCCATGCGCTCGGCCTCCAGCCGCGTCCGGGCGAGAAAGCGCTGATCGCGCTGGCCGAATCATGGGCACCCTGGCGGGGCGTCGCGGCGAGGCTTTTCTGGGCCTATTATCGCGAAACGCGGGGCCGTGACGGTGCTCCACCCGTCCAAACTCATGAAAAAGCCGCTATTTTCTGACTTTTTGCAGTCTTGTGTGACTGTGAAGCCGCTTCACATCCTTGTCATCTCCGGCTTACAGTATCGCAGCCGAACGGGTCGTAACCAAGGAGGTGAATTCAGGTGACGGTCGCCGTATCTCCGGATGGGCTTCCAGCGCTGGTGCTGAACGCGGATTACCGTCCGCTCAGCTATTACCCCCTGTCGCTCTGGGGCTGGCAGGATGCGATCAAGGCTGTCTTCCTGGACCGGGTCAACATCGTCGCCGAATACGACCGCTCGGTTTCCTCGGTGTCGTTCTCGATGAAGCTGCCCAGCGTCGTCAGCCTCAAGAACTACGTCAAGCCGTCGCGCCACCCGGCCTTCACTCGGTTCAACGTGTTCCTGCGCGACCGCTTCCAGTGCCAGTATTGCGGCACCTCCGAGGATCTTACCTTCGACCATGTCATTCCGCGTCACAGCGGCGGGGCAACCACCTGGGAGAATGTCGTTGCGGCCTGCTCGCCCTGCAATCTGCGCAAGGGCGGGATGATGCCGGCGCAAGCCAAGATGTGGCCGCTGCAGAAGCCATACCATCCGACCGTTCACGACCTGCACAATAACGGCAAGCGCTTCCCCCCCAACTACCTGCACGAAAGCTGGATGGACTATCTCTACTGGGATGTCGAACTGGAGCCTTGAGCTTCTGGTGGGCTGAAGAGCCGCCTGTACGCCGGCTGCCACGCGGATCGCGTGCCGGCTGTCGGAGAATCAACCCGCCCGGAACCGCATGCGGCACCTGACCCCGCTCTCGGGGAAGCTCAGATCCACCTCGCCGATTTGCGAGGCCAGCACTTTCGAGATCAGCCGCGTGCCGAAGCCGTCGTCCTGCGGCGTGGCAACCGTCGGTCCGCCATGTTCGGACCAGTCGAGTTCGATATGCCCGCCGACCTGCCGCCAGCGAATCTCGACATGGCCGTCATCGGCCGACAACGCGCCGAATTTCGCCGCGTTGGTGCACAACTCATGCAGCGCGAGTGCTATAGGTACGTTGAGCGGCGGCGGCAAATCGAGATTGTCGCCCTCGATGATGAACCGTTGGCGATGGTGATCGAGATAAGGCTCGATGATCTGCCCGATGAGCGCCGGCAGGCTGAAGGCCACCCAGTCCTGCTGCAGGAGAACGTCGTTGGCCTTCGCCAGCGCCTGGATGCGGTCGCGAAATTCGCGCACAGCCTCCGGCTTGGCGTTGTCGCCGCGGAAAGACTGTGCCGCGAGCGACTGCACCACGCTCAGCGAATTCTTCACCCGGTGGTTCAGCTCCCGCAAAAGCAGGGCCTGGCGTTCATCGCTGCGCTTTTTCGCATCGATATCCATCAGAACGCCGATGGCGCGATCGTAGGAGCCGTCCTCGGCGAGCGTCACTTCCGCCCGGAGCAGGATCCAGCGTGTATCACCGCCCGGTTGCCGGCACTGGAACTCGACCTCGATCTGCCTCTCGCCGTCTCTTATCGCCTTCTCGGCAGCCTCGCGCACCCGCTCCTGCTCGCCCGGCCCATAGCAGGCGCGAAGCTGTTCCGCCGTCGGGTTTGCCGTCGGCTCGAAGCCGTAAATGCGGTTCAGTTCGGGTGAGCCGCGAAACGTGTCCGTGGCGAAATCATAGTCCCAGACCGCCATCCGGGCAGCATCGATCGCTAGGCGCTGGCGCGTTTCGCTCTTGGCGAGGGCCGCCTCGCTCCTCTTGCGGTCGGTTATGTCCTGGATGGTCCCGAGATAGCGGACGGCCATCGGTTTGCCTTCCACCTCGGCGAACATGGCTTCGCCGGAGGCTTCGATCCAGCGAATCTCGCCGGTATCGAGGCGCCTTATGCGGTATTCATAAGACGCCGTCTTTTCCCGGATCGCTGGATCGAGCGCTCGACGCGTCAACTCGGCATTGCGCTCCAGATCGCGAGGATGCGTGGCAGACGCTACCAGTTCGTGCGTGATTGCCTGGTCGGGCGCCAGACCGTAGATCTCGCGGGCGCGGGGCGAGTAGGTTATCTCGCCTGTCTCCAGGTCCCAGTCCCAGATGCCGATATGAGCCGCCCGGACAGCAAGGCGAAGCCGCACCTCGCTTTCGCGGCGCTGACGGTCCCTCGTTCTTGTCATTCAATATTCCCCCAGCGCTCGCGGGCCGACACCCCGGGTCAGGCGATCCCTTCTCGGATATAGGGCGACGTTGCAGAAAACGTAAAGGAAGAGCCGCGTGTCGCGCTAGGCCTTGCTGGCGCCGTGCTCCGATGTGTCGCCTACTTTGAACGTGCGGTACGAAGCCTCGAAAGAGGTCATTACAGCCGACAGATCGTTGGCCACTACCGTGATGGAGAAGCCTTCGCCGGCGCGCTTCGAAGCTTCCCCGGCGTTCATGGTGAAGACGCCGCACGGCTTGCCGGCTGCGACACAGGCGTCGCGAACCGCGCGCAACGCCTTTTCGAGCGCCGCGCCGTCGCTGCCCAGCGACAAGGCAAGGTCGCCGCTGCCGATGAAGACGAAGTCGACATTGGGCGCGGCGGCAATCTCCCTGGCGTTGGCGACGCCTCTCGTAGTTTCGATCATGACGCCGACCGTGATCGCCTCGTCTGCGGCGCTGCGGTAAGCGCCGAAATCGGCCAGCGGGCGCACCCCGCCGCCGGAGCGGCTTCCCTTGGGCGGGAAGTGACAGGCCGCGGCCGCCGCCGCCGCTTGCGCTCCTGTTTCCACCATCGGCACGAGCACGCCTTCGGCCCCCGCATCGAGCGCGCGCGAGACCGCGGCGGCGCTGTCGTCCTCGATTCGCACGAGACAGGGGATGGATGGCGGCAGACAGCCCACCGCGGCCTCGAGGTCCCGGCGGGCGAACAGGCCATGCTGCATATCCAATACCACCGCGTCGCCGCCCCGCGAGACCGCGAGTTCGACCAGAGCGGGGCTGCCGAGGGCGAACCAGAATATGCCCATCTTGCCGCCTTCGCTGAGCCGCCGTTTCAGCAGGGGAGCCTTGGTGTTGAACATGGACGCGTCCGATCGAAGTTTGAGCAAATATTGCGAGGCGGCATCCAGGCTCACGCCCGCAGGCCGGCCTCGCGCAGGAGCGGCAGAACGCCGGCGCAGAAATAGGGAAGCTCATCGGTGTAGTTGACGAAACTGAGCGCCATGCCTTCCCAGCCTTCGGCGGAGATGCGGCCGATCATCTCGGCGATGCGCCGGGGCGTTCCGATCAGCGGGTAGGTTCCGGCGCCGCCGGCAAAGCGCTGCCGGTACTGGATGTAGGCGTGCGGGTCGTGCGAAGCGGAAAACTGCTTTTTGCCCGCCATATGGTTGTCGACCGCCGCCTCGTCGGCTTCGCGCAACGCATAGCGGTCGTAGTAATCCTCGGCTTCCGCCTGGGTGGGACGGCATACGACATGCGCCACCGTATAGGCCCCGACCGCGCGGCCGGCCGCCGCTGCCCGCGTACGGATATCGTCCAGATGCTTGCGACCGTCTCCAATGTCGGAAAATGTCGAGAACAGGAAGTCGCAATGCGCAGCCGCGAAGTCGCGGCCCGGCGCGCCGAAGGCCGCGTTCATGGTAACCGGGCGCGGCTGCTGCACGCTCGACGGTTTGCTGACCACACCCTTCAGCCGGTAGTAGGCGCCATCGAAATCGAACGGCTCGTCGGAGGCATAGGCGCGGCTGACGATCTCGATCCATTCCGCCGCCCGCTCGTATCCCTTTTCGTCCGGCGTCGCCCCGAACATCGCGAATTCGGCGGGGTTCCAGCCGCAGACGATGTTGAGCCCGGCGCGCCCATTGCCGATGTGGTCGACCGTCGCGAGCGCCTTGGCTGCGTAGACGGGATGGACGAGCGGTACATGAACTGTCGAGAAGATGGTGATCCGTCTTGTCAGCGCGGCGAGGCCCGCGGCCCAGGTGAAGGTCTCGAACGACCATTCGCGTGAGCGCGTCTCGCCGCCGAAGCCCGCCCAGCGGGCGATCGGCAGGAAAAAGTCGAGACCGGCCTCGTCGGCGATGCGGGCGGCTTCGACATTGCCGGCCCACGTCGCCGTCCAGCGCTCCGGTACTTTGGTGATTGCCAGCCCGCCATCGGCATTGGTCGAAAACACGCCGAGCTTGATGCGGTTCTCGTTGGCGGCGGTAAGGGTCATGAGCGACCCTTCGCGGCGGCCGTCTCGTTCTCGCCTTCCAGGCCGCGAAAGTAGATCGCCTCGGCGGCCTCGATGAACGCCGCCAGGCGCGCCTTCACCGCGTCGCCGTCGCGATTGGCAAACCCCTTCATCAACTGGTCGATGCCGTCCAGCACCACGCCCCGGCTGTCCGCTTCCTTGAGTGTCGCGATGCGAACCGCCTGGGCATGGTCGGAGAAGCTCTCGATCAGCGAGCGCAGCCGCGGATTGGGCACTGCTTCGATCCAGACGCCGCGAAACTCCATATTGGCAAGCATCAGCGCCTTGGCGTCGCCGCTCCGGCCGGCGTCCATCGCCATCTGCCGGGCGGCGGCGAGCCGCGCAATGTTGGCGTCTGTCATGCTTCGGGCCGCCTGAGCGGCGGCGTCCGGCTCGACCAACCGACGGATTTCGAAAATGTCGCGAATATCCTGCGGCGTCAGCACCGGGATGACGAAGCCGCGGCTCGTCTGCTTGAGGAAACCTTGCGACATCAGCGCCAGCAGGGCCTCGCGCGCCGGCATGCGCGAGGTGCCGTATTCCTTCGCGATCTCGGTATCGACCAGCCGGTCGTCCGTGGTGAATTCCGAACCCTGGAGGCGAAGGCGCAAGCTCTCGTAGATCTGCGTGCGCATGCTTTCGGGCTGGGCGATCTTCCTCACTGCACTGGACACGGTGCCTCCTGGTCGCGCGACTATGGCCAAGGCAAAAATTAATTTCAAGCTTGAAATGGATACAGTATCCACGTAGCGTTCGAGAGTTGGGCGACCGCAGCGGAGCTATGATGCTGGCACGAAAGGGAACGACTGGCCAAAGGCTCGCCTACTCCGGCATTCGCCCGCAGATCATGGATCTGCAGGTCGAAAACATCGCCCAGATGGCGGTGCGGGCCCAGTCGATCCCGGATGTCATCACGCTCTGGTACGGCGAAGGCGATGTCGAGACGCCGGAGTTCATACGCGCCGCCGCCAAGGCTTCGCTCGACCATGGCGACACCTTCTACGTTCCCGATATGCGCGGCCTGCCCGCTCTGACCAAAGTTTTGTCGGAATATCAGTCGCGGCTGCACGGCCGCGCCATTCCGGTGGCGCGCTCGACGATCACGCCGGGCGGCATGCAGTCCGTGTTCATGGCCCTGCAAATCGTCGCCGAAATGGGCTCGAACGTCGTCTATATCGAGCCGCAATGGCCCAATATCCGCAACGCCATCCACGTCATCGGGGCCGAGCCGCGCCCGGTCTTCCTGAGAGAGGTCAATGGCAGCTGGAGCCTCGACCTCGAAGACCTCTACCGCGCCTGCGACGCGCGCACCCGCGCCATCATGTTCTCGACGCCGTCCAACCCGCTGGGCTGGACCGCCTCGCGCGAGGAACTTGCGGCGCTGCTCGAATTCAGCCGCGAGGCCGGCATCTGGATCATCAGCGACGAACTCTACAACCGGCTCTATTTCCACGGCGAGGCAGCGCCTTCCATCCTTCAGGTCGCCGATGACGAAGACCGGGTGATGAGCGTCAACGGCTTTTCCAAGGCCTGGGCAATGACCGGCTGGCGCATCGGCTGGCTTACCCACCCGGCATCCGTCGCAAAGCCGCTGTCGGCGATCACGCAATACATGAACAGCGGCACCGCGGCCTTCGTGCAGGCGGGAGCGAAAGTGGCGCTGGAGGAGGGCGAGGCGTTCGCCGCCTCGACGCGCGACCGCTGCCGCGAGGGCGTCGACATCGCCTACCGCATCCTCGGGGCGGCGAACCGCATCGTCCTTCCGACCAAGCCTGCTGGCGGCATGTATGTCTTCTTCAGCGTCTATGGCGAGCAGAACTCGGCCGATGTCTGCCAGCGCTTTCTCGAAGAAGCGCGGGTCGGATTGGCGCCCGGCTGGCTGTTCGGCGAAGCGTCGAAGGCGCATATGCGAATGTGCGTCTGCCGCGAACCAGCCGAGATCGAGGAAGCCTGCAAGCGCATCGTGGCGCTGTTGGCGGCATGAAAATGCAGTGAAATTCACGAAGGAAATGGGCCTTCGCGAAAAAACCGGGAGAACAAGAATGACAAAGGGGTTCATCAAGTCCATCGCCGCGGCGGCCGTTCTTGCCGCCGGCCTGGTCCACGGCGCAGTCGCCGAGACGCTGAATGTCGGCGCCTATCCGGCCAACCCGCCATGGGAGTTCAAGAACACCGACGGCAGCTTCGAAGGCTTCGAGGTCGATCTCGTCAACGAGATCGCCAAGCGCATCGGCTACGACGTCGCGATCCAGGATCTCGGCTTCCAGGCGCTGTTTGCCGCGACGAGTTCGAAGCGCATCGACCTTGCCATCTCGACCATCTCGATCACCAATGAAAGGCTGCAGAACCAGTCGTTCACGCAGGGCTACTACGACAGCGATCTGGCGCTGGTGTCGGCGAAGGAAGCCGGCATAACCAGCCTCGCCGACATGAAGGGCAAGCCGGTCGGCGCCATCTCCAATTCGACCGGCGAAGCTTGGATCAAGGCCAATGCCGAGAAATACGGGTTCGGCGAATATAAGGGCTACAACGCCCAGCAGGACCTGATCCTCGATACGCAACTCGGCCGCGTGGCCGGCGCGGTCGGCGACATTGCGGGCTTCCAGTTCGCCTTCCTGAAAATGCCAAAGATGGAGGTCGACGAGCGCATCAAGACCGGCGACCAGTTCGCCATCATGATGACCAAGGACCATCCGCTGCTGGAAAAAGTCAACGCCGCCATCACCGAGATCAAGAATGACGGGACCATGGCAAAGCTGCACAGCAAGTGGCTGGGCGTCGACGCGGCGGAAGGCACCGCGACGGTCACGGTTCTCGACATTCCAAAGGCGCAATAAGCGGGGCGGGGGCCGCGGGAGGAGCTTTCGGGCTCCTCCCGACTGCTTTTTAAAACAAAGGGTTAGCTCTCAATCCATTTCATTTCGATGGAGCAGGCTTCGGCGACCACGTCTTGCCGAGCGGGCCGCCATCCGTCAGGCTCTTCGCGGCATCCTTTGCGGCCCGGGGCGGGCGCGCGACCTCAACGGAATCCAGGCTCATGACGGAACTGCTGGCGACCTTCTTCAACACCGAAGTGATGGCCGCGACCTTTCCCATGCTCCTGCGCGGGCTGGGCAACACGATCCTCCTGACCATCACCGCCGTCGTTTTCGGGGGGCTCTCCGGCGTCGCGATCTGCATCGCCAGGCTCTACGGCGCCAAGCCGCTGCGCTGGCTTGCCATTGGTTTCATTGACATTTTCCGCGCGCTGCCGATCCTGGTGGTGCTGATCGTGATCTACTACGCGCTGCCCTTCGTAGGGGTTCGTCTGAGTTCCTTCGTCTCGGCAAGCCTCGCCCTGTCGATCGTACTTGCGGCCTATACGGCCGAGGTGTTCCGCGCCGGCGTCGAGGCCATCCCCAAGGGCCAGTTCGAGGCGGCGAGCGCGCTGGGCCTGCCGTTTCCGGTGGCGCTGTGGAAGATCGTCATTCCGCAGGCGGTGCGGATCGCCACGCCCGCCCAGACCAGCAATTGCGTGGCCATCGCCAAGGACACGTCGCTGGCGTCGGTGGTCGCGATGCCCGACCTCCTGAAGCAGGCGACGGACGCCCAGGCGCTGATGGCCAACCCTTCGCCGCTGATCAGTGCGGCGCTTATCTATCTGATTTTGTTGTGGCCTTTGGTCCGCCTGGTGTCGCATCTGGAAAGCCGGGCACAGGCAAGGAGCCGGTGAAGCTCAACAGGGTGCGGAGGATAAAACCCCGCCCCGGCTTGGCGATGACACGATCTTTGTTGTTCAGGATCAACAGCTTAGCGTTCGCTACCTGCCGTTGCCATGCGCAATTTGTACACAATGCTTCTGGAACCGGCGTTTCGCGCATCTTTAGCGGCGCGGGAACGGTTTGCGAGCGGAAACGACCTTGTCTAGTTCGCTGCTGCGAGCGGCTTGGCCCGAAGCCAGTCCGGGTCGATTTCGGGCAGGGGGATCGCCGCGATCAGTTCGCGCGTGTAGGCCTGTTTCGGATCGCCGAACAATTCGTCGGTCGGACCCGCCTCCACGATCTCGCCCTGCCGCATGACGATCACCTGACGGCACAGCCGGCGGATGACGGAGAGGTCGTGGCTGATGAAGGCGACCGTCAGGCCCATCTCGCCGGCAAGGCGTTCGAGCAGGGTCAGCACCTGCGCCTGGGTGGAGACATCGAGGCCGGAGACGATCTCGTCGGCGAGCACGAACTTCGGCGACAGAGCCAGCGCTCGCGCAATGCCGACGCGCTGTCGCTGGCCACCCGAGAGTTCGTGCCGGTAGCGCATCGCGAAGTTTACGGGAAGACCGACGCGGCGCAGCGCCTCGGCGACGCGTTCGCGCAGATTGTCGCCCATGCCGTTCTGCTTCAAGGGCGCCGCGATGATCGAGCCGATGGTCCGGCGCGGATTGAGCGACGACATCGGGTCCTGGAAGATCATCTGCAGGTCGCGGCGCAGCGGCTTCAATTCCGCATCGGAAAGATGGGTGATGTCGCGGCCGTCGAAGGTCACGCTGCCTGCGCTCGGCTCGATCAGCCGGACCAGGGCGCGGCCGAGCGTCGACTTGCCGGAGCCGGATTCACCGACGATGCCGGTGATCGAGTTCTTCGGGAGTTCGAAGTCGAGGCCCTTCAATATCTCGGCCATCGGCGCGCGGCCGAAGAGCGGCTTCCTTGTCATGTCGGGCAGGGCGACCTTCAGCCCCCGGACGGTGATCAGCGCGTCAGGCATGGACTGGCCTCCATGCCCGATCTGCCTCGGCGACCTCTCCCGCCAAGCCGGCCAGAACCGCGGCATCGACCGGCAGCAGCGAGGCGTAGGGATCGGTATAGCGCGGCGTCGCGGCCATCAGCGCCCGGGTGTAGGGGTGCTGCGGGGCGGCGAACAGCGCGGTCGTGTCTGCCTCCTCGACCACCATGCCGGCATAGAGCACCGAAACCTTCTGGCTGATCTTGGCGACCACTCCGAGATCGTGGGTCACGAACAGGATTGCGGTGCCGTGTTCGCGCTGCAGGTCGGCGATGAGGCGCAGGATCTGCTTTTGCACGGTCACATCCAGCGCCGTCGTCGGCTCGTCGGCGACGATCAGCCTCGGTTCAGCAGCGAAGGCGGCGGCGATCAGCACGCGCTGGCGCATGCCGCCGGACAGTTCATGCGGATAGCAGCCGACGACGCGGCCGGGCTCGCGGATCTGCACCTCATCGAGCAGCCGGCGGATGCGGCTCTCGGCCTTCGACGCGCTCCAGCCAAGGATGCGGATCAAGCGGTCGGTGATCTGCGGGCCGATGCGGCGCGACGGGTTGAGCGCAGTCAGCGGGTCCTGCGGGATCAGCGCTGTGCGCGCGCCGATCAGCGCGCGGCGCGCCTTGGGCGACAGCGCGCCGAGGCGCGTTCCCTCGAGCAGCATGTCGCCTTCGACGATGCGGACGCTCGTCGGCAGGACGCCGAGCACGGCCTTGCCGATCATGCTCTTTCCCGCGCCGCTTTCGCCGACCAGCGCATGGACTTCGCCGGGCGCGATCTTCAGGCTCACCGAACGCAGCACGCGCATACCGCTGGGCAGCGTGGCGCTGAGGTTGGAAATTTCGAGGCAGGGCGCGGCGCTCATATTGGCGCTCCGAATTCCTGCTGTCCGCTCTTTTCGTCGGTATCGCTAGTGTCGCCCCCTCCACCGCCTTCGGCGGTCCCCCTCCCCCGTAAACGGGGGAGGATCAGCGGCGACGCTGGTTCCTTCCCTGCGAAGCGGGGGAGGGGGACCATGCGAAGCATGGTGGAGGGGGCGTCAGCAATCACGGGGGCCGCCAGTGGTGGCGAAAGCATCCGATGTCTGACGGCTCGCGCGCTCATCTCAGCACCGGGTCGTAGCGGTCCTTCAGGCCTTCGCCGAACTGGCTGAAGGAGAGGACGGTGAGGAACAGGGTGACGAGCGGGAACACCAGCACCCACCAGGCCTGATGGATCGAAAGCCGGCCCTCGGCGATGATGCCGCCCCAGGTCGGGGCATCGGTCGAGATCGACAGGTTCACGAAGGACAGGATCGCCTCGACGATGACGGCGATGCCCATTTCGAGCGACAGCAGCGCCACGATCGAGGGCAGAACGTTGGGCAGAACCTCGCGCAGCATGATTCCCATGCGGCCGAAGCCGGCGATGCGGGCATTCTCGACATAGTCCATGCGCGACTGCACCATGGCCTCGGCGCGCACTACGCGGCAGAAGCGCGTCCAGTCGATGACCGCGATGGCTATGATCACCGAATGCAGGCCGGTGCCCAGCACGGCCACGAGCAGGATGGCGAACAGGACGGGCGGGAACGCCATCCAGACATCGACGATGCGCGAAATGATGCGGTCGGCCCAGCCGCCGAAATAGCCGGCGACGAGCCCGAGCGTGGAGCCGGCGAGGCAGGCGGCGGTCGCCGCCGCGAAGGCGACGATGAAGGCGATGCGCGCGCCGAATATCAGGCGGGAGAGCAGGTCGCGGCCGAGACTGTCGGTGCCGAGCCAGAAGCCCGGCTCCGATCCTTGCATCCAGAACGGCGGCAGCCTTTCGAACATCAGATCCTGCGCAAGCGGGTCCTGCGGCGCGATCAGCGGCGCAAGAATGGCGGCGGCGAGCAGCAGCGACAGCCAGCCGCCGGCGAGCCACAGGCGGGCGTTGGGCGCGCGCGAACGGAGCCGCACGTCATCCATGGCGCAGCCTCGGATTGAGCAGCGCATAGGTAATGTCGACAGCGAGATTGACCAGCACGAAGAGCAGCGCGAAGACGAGCACGATGCCTTGGATCAGCGGCAGGTCGCGGTTGATGACCGCGTCGATGGCCATGTTGCCCAGCCCCTCGTAGGAAAACAGCCGCTCGACGATGACGGTGCCGCCGATCAGGAAGGTGAACTGCACGCCGACCAGCGTCAGCGTCGGCAGGGCGGCGTTCTTCAGCGCGTCGCGCAGGATCACCTGCGTTTCGGAGAAGCCCTTGACGCGGGCGAGCACCGCATAATCGAGGTCGAGGATCTCCTTCAGCGACTGCTTGAGAAGCTGCGAGACGATCGCCGCCAGCGGCAAGGCCAGCGCCAGCGCCGGCATGAACATGTGGCTGAGCAGGTCTTTCATCAGGTCGAAGCGCAGGCGAAAAATGCTTTCGAACAGATAGAACTGGGTCGCGAAGGGCAGTTCGAGCCGCGGCGAGACCCGCCCCGAAATCTCGAAGACCGGCACCAGCACGCCGAAGAGCAGGATCAGCACGAGACCCCACAGGAAATCGGGGATGGACAATGCAGCGCCATTGGCGACGTCGATGCCGGCCTCGACGGCCGTGCCGCGTTCGCGCGCACCGAGCACGGCCAGCGGAACGCCGATGGCGAGCGCCATCAGGAGAGCGAATATCGCCAGCTCCAGCGTCGCGGGCAGCCGGTTCAGCACCAGCGAAAGAACGTCCTGGCGCAGCGAAATGGATGTGCCGAAATCGCCCCGCGCCACGCCGCCGAGCCAGATGAAGAACTGCTCCACCAGCGTCTTGTCGAGCCCGTAGAGCGTGCGCAGGCGCAGGATGTCGTCGTCGCTGGCGCCCGGCGGCAGCATCATGGCGATCGGGTCGCCAGGCGCGACGCGGATCACCACGAAGACGACCACCGCTACGCCGAACAGGGTGATCAGCATGGTGAGCAGGCGGGCGAGGAGGCGTTGTAGGATCATGGTCTAGTCATGGCTATAAGGTGCGTCCTTCGAGGCTCGCCCGTCCAGCTCCGTTTGTTCGCCTGAACTGTCAGAGCGGGCTCGCACCTCAGGATGAGGACTGTTGCGCCATGTCTGCGCCTAACTTTGCCGCCGTGCACTGTCTCACCGCTTCCGGATTTGCGAGCAGAACCGGTCCTCATCCTGAGGTGCGAGCCAGCATTGAAGCTCCAGAATTGAGCTCGAATTTGAGCGGGCGAGCCTCGAAGGACGCACACCAAAACCAGTGCGCCGTTTCGGGCAGCGCACTGGTTTTCAGACACCCTCACGCCGGCGTCATCAGCGCCGGCAGCAACGCGCCGGAGATGTGCGGCACGACCTTGACGTCCTTGGCATGCACGATCGGCTGGGCGTACTGGATCAGCGGGATGACGTAGGCCTCGTCTGCGATGAGCTTGCTGACGGCCTTCCAGCCGGCGATGCGCTTTTCCTCGTCGGCTTCGCCCCAGAGCGGGTTGATCGCGTCGATGACGTCCTGCCCGTCCCACACCGAATGCGGGCTCGGCCCGTACATGGCGAAGCCGGTCGAAGTGGTCGGGTCGCCGATGGCGTTGCCCCAATTGTAGAAGGCGGCCGGCGCCAGCTTGTCTGCGGCGCGCAGTTCGTAGTGCTTGGCGATCTCGTAGACTTCGATCGTGGCCTCGATGCCGACCTTGCGCCACATGCCGACGATCGCCTGGATCATCTCGTAGTCCTTGGGCTTGAAGCCCCGGGTGGTCTGGATGGTGAACTTCACCGGGTTTTCCGGCGAGTAGCCCGACGCCTTGAGGAGCTCGGCCGCCTTCTCCGGATTGTATTCGACCTTGATCGATGGATCGAAGGCCGCGTATTCCGGCGTTTCCAGCGTGTCCAGCGGCAGGCCGTAGCCGCGCAGCAGGCGGTCGACGAGCAGCTTCTTGTCGATGGACATGACAGCCGCCTGGCGGACGTTCTTGTCCTTCATCACGTCGATGTCGTTCAGGAAGATCATGCCGATGTCGGACACATTGGTGACGGCGCCGGCAAGGCCGTCCTTGGCGATCAGGCGGTCATACTCCTCGTAGGGGATTTCGAGCGTCACCTGCGAGGAGCCGGATTCGATCTCGGCGACGCGGCTGGCGGCATCGGTGACGAACTTGACGGTGACGTTCTCGAAAGCCGGCTTGCCGCCCCAGTAATCCGGATTGGCTTTCAGCCGAACGAAGGCGTTGCGCTCGAATTTTTCCACCATGTACGGGCCTGTGCCGATGGGGGCCGCCTCGAAACCTTCCGCGCCGACCTTCTCGTAGTAGGCCTTGGGCAGAATATAGCCGGTGAGGAACGACATCCATTTGAACAGGACGGGATCGAAGCCGGCGGCGTCGGCGGTGATCTTGTTTCCGTCGATCTTGAAATTGGAGAGGTTCTTCCAGACGAACTGGATCGGATTGCCCGTCTCCTCCTTGCCGGCACGCTCTAGCGACCAGACCACGTCCTCGGCGGTGAAGGGCGAGCCGTCATGCCACTTCACGCCTTCGCGCACCGTCATCGTCACCTGCTTCTTGTCGTCGCTCCAGCCCCATTCAGTGAGCAGGCCGGGCTCGAAGGAGAGGTCGGGATTCTGCGGGATGAACTGGTCGAACACCGACTGGTAGATGCCCTGGATGGTCGGGTTGACCGCCGACGGTCCGGTGGTCGGGTCCCATGAGGGCAGGTTGACGTTATAGGCGATGGTCAGTTCGCCAGCCTGCGCCGAGGCCGACGCCGGAAGCCCGATTGCGGCCACGCCGAGCGCTGTCGCGCCGTATCCGAGTATTTGCCGTCTGTTGATTGTCATTGTCGTTCCCCTGATTTTCTTGGCTTGTTTCCACTTTCGTGAGCACGGCTCGTTCGAGCTGCCGCGGCATGCATTGTTCCTCCGTCACCTCCCGGCCAGTTGACGGGCCAGCATGAAGCCCGATCCCGCACCGACGCCGGCGCCCGGCCATGTCGCCGCGCCGACGAGGTGCAGCGCATCCACCGGCGTGTTCCAGCGCGCATAGCCGCGCGCCGGGCGATAGAAGAAGTTCTGCGACAGGTGATGGCTGCCGCAGATCTGGTCGCCGCCGACCAGATTGGGGTTCTCGCGTTCGAGGTCTGCCGGCGAAAACACGGCGCGGCCGAGGATTTTTTCGCGAAAGCCAGGCGCGTAGTTCTCGATGATGCCGAGCGCGCGGTCGGCGTAGCGCTCCTTGACCGCGTCCCAATCGGCCGGCGCGATCTCGTCGGCGGCGTCGCCCCGGATCTCGGCGGGCAGCACGCGCACCTGCACCCAGAGCGCATGCCTGCCTTCCGGTGCGCGCGACGGGTCGATTGCCGTCGGCTGGCCGACGACCAGCACGGGAGCCGAAGGCAGCAGGCCGGCAGTCGCCTGGGCATAGGCCAGCGCCATGGCGTCCATGGAAGGCGCGAGATGCACATAGGCGAAGCGCTTCAAGTCCTCGCCGGCCGTCCAGTCGGGCAGGCCGTCGAGCGCGAGATGGATCATCATCGTGCCCGGCGCGTGCCGGAATTTCTTCATCGCCGTATCGAAGCCGGCGTCGCCGGAACCCCTGGCCAACAGCCGGCCGAGCGCGCCCGGCGCGACATTGGCGATGACCGCCACGCGGGCCTTGTGGGTCTCGCCATTGGCGAGGCGGACGCCGGTGGCGCGGCCATTGCCGGTCAGGATTTCGACGACCTCGGCGTCGGTGAAGATTTCGCCGCCGGCCTGCTTCAGCATGCCTTGCAGCGCCCGGATCATGGTATCGGCGCCGCCCTTGCCCAGGACCATGCCGAAGGACTGGTTGGCCATGGCTTCGAGGTAGGGAAACACCGCGCCGCCGGCGATGTCGGGCGCGAAGTCGAGATGCATGCCCCAGGCGGCGAGGGTGGCTTTGACGTGCTCGGATTCGAAGGTCTCGTCGAGCCAGGCGCGCGGCGAGGCAAGCATCAGCCGCGCAATGTCGAGCGCGCCTCCCACGCCCTTGCCGCGCCATGCCTTCCAGCCGGCGGAGAGCAGCGCGCGCGCCGACATGGGCGCACCCAGCACGCCGAAAATATGCCCGGCCTCGGCCGGGAAGGCGGCGACCAGCCGACGCCATGTGTCCGCGTCGCCCTGGCTGAAGGCTGCGATGCGGGCGGCGGTCGCCTCGATGTCGGTGGAGACGCCAAACCATCTGCCATCCGGGAAGGCGCTGGCGAAGCAATCGGCGACGGGGGCGAATTCCAGCCCGTGCGATTTCAATTCATTTGCATATGTCTTGTGGAAGGCGGAGCCGGCGAACAGGCTTAGATTCATCGCGCCGAGATCGTGGCGGAAGCCTGGTAGCGTCAATTCGCGGGTCTGGACGGCGCCGCCCGCGACCGGATTGCGCTCGAAGATCGCTGTTTTCCAGCCTTTCCGGGCCAGATGCGCGGCGCAGGCGAGACTGTTGTGGCCCGCCCCGACAATGATGGCGTCGAACTCGCTCACCTGCCCGTCCCGTTTGCTTTATGCTTAAAGATAATTGCAGATGCATATGTTTTCGTCTAGTGAAAGATTAAGGGCCAAGACGAGCCTTGCCATGCATCCAGAGGAAGAGGGAGACGAGACAATGGGAACGCAGAACATTCTGGGCGATCTGGCCGAGCATCTCTTGTCGGGCAGGGTCGAGGTGGTCGACCTGTCGGCCGTGCTGGGGCCGGACACGCCGCTGATCAAGCTGCCGCCGGAACTGGCGGTCGATACGCCGAAGATCGAGATCCACAAGATCTCCGCCTATGACAACAAGGGTCCGTGGTGGGCGTGGAACTGGCTGAAGCTCGGCGAGCATTCCGGCACGCATTTCGATGCGCCGAAACACTGGATCACCGGCAAGGACCATGCCGACGGCTCGACCGACACGATCGCGCCGAAGAATTTCGTCGCGCCGGTCAACGTCATCGACTGCTCGAAAGAAGCGGCTGCGGACGACGACTTCCTGCTGACCGTCGACCACATCAAGGCGTGGGAGGCCACGCATGGCGCGATCAAGCCGGGCGAATGGGTGGTGATGCGCACCGACTGGTACAAGCGGAACGGTTCGGAAGCCGAGTTTCTGAACGCCAACGACACCGGCCCGCATACGCCCGGCCCGACGGCCGAGGCGATCGAGTATATTATCTCGACCGGCGCCATTGGCTGGGGCAGCGAGACGATCGGCACCGACGCCGGGCAGGCCGGCGGCATGCAGCCGCCATTCCCGGCGCACAGCCTGATGCACAAGGCCAACCGCTACGGGCTGGCGAGCCTCTGCAACCTCGACAGGCTGGCGCCGAAGGGCGCTATCCTGATCGCGGCGCCGCTCAAGATCGAGAACGGCACCGGCAGCCCGACCCGGGTGCTGGCGCTCGTGCCGCGAGGCTAGCGGGCCGCCGCGATGGGCGCGCCCGACCACATCATCGTCGGCAGCGGCATCAACGCGCTGGTCTGCGCGGCGATGCTGTCGGGCAAGGGCGCCAAGGTGCTGGTGCTGGAGCGCAACGACCGCATCGGCGGCTGCATCCGCACGGATGAGATCACCGCGCCGGGCTTCATCCATGATGTGATGGCGACGACCTTCGTGCTGTTCACCACGTCGCCGGCCTTCGCGGCGCTCGGCAAGGATCTGGCACGGCACGGGCTGGAATTCTGCAACACGGGTACGCCGACCGGCGTGCTGCGGCCCGACGGCTCCCATCTCATCCACCGCACCGATCGCGCCGCCAACATCGCGGCGCTCGATGCGGAATCGGCGGGCGACGGCGAGCAGTACGGCCGCGACGTCGGCGCGGTGGAGGCGAATGCCGGGCTGCTGTTCGGCCTGCTCGGCGGCTCGATGTGGTCGTTTCCAACCGCAAAAATGCTGGCGCGCGAGGCGTGGCTGCTCAGCCCACGCAAGCTCGCGGCGTTTTTCGGCGATGCGCTGACGCCGGCGCGCGGCTGGCTGGAGACCGCCTACGATTCCGAGCTTTCGCGCGCGCTGTGGGCGCCGTGGGCGCTGCATGCCGGGCTCGGGCCGGAGGACGCTTTCTCCGGCCAGATCAGCAAGGTGATCGCGTTCGCGCTGGAGGCGGCCGGCGCGCCGATCGTCAGGGGCGGGGCAGGCAATATCCTTTCCGCTTTCGAGAAGCTGATCGCCGAGCGCGGCGGCGAGATCCGCGTCAATGCCGATGTGGAGAGCGTTATCGAAAAGAACGGCCGCGCGGTTGGCGTGTGGCTCGCTTCGGGCAAGGAGATCGCTGCCTGGAAGAGCGGGATCTGTTCGGTCACGCCGACCCAGCTCTACGGCCGACTGCTGAAAGGCAGGGAGCCGGCGGGTGTGGCCGAAGACCTGAAGCGCTTTCGCTACGGCAAGGGCAATTTCCAGATCCACTATGCGCTGGACAGGATCCCGGCTTGGCGCGGCGAGGGCCTGGACAAGGTCGCGCTGCTGCATCTGACGGCGGGGCTCGACGGAGTTTCGAAAGCCTGCAACGAAGCCACGCGCGGCATGCTGCCGGAGACGCCGACGATCTGCGTCGGCCAGCCGCACGCACTCGACCCGTCACGCTGTCCAGAGGGCAAGGCCATCCTGTGGCTGCAGCTTCCGGAAGCACCGCGGCACATCAAGGGCGATGCGGCCGGCAAGCTCGAAACACCTGCCGACGGCGCATGGAACGAGGCGCTGAGGGAAGCCTATGCCGACCGCGCCGAGGCGATTCTTTCCGCCCACATCGACGGCTTCAGGGGCAGCGTGATCGCGCGAAAGGCCTATTCGCCGGCCGATCTGGAAGCCATGAACATCAATCTCGTCGGCGGCGATCCCTATGGCGGGTCGTCGGCGATCGACCAGTCGTTCCTGTGGCGGCCTTTCAAGGGCAGCCGCAACCACGATACCGGCATCAAGGGGCTTTACCATATCGGCGCCTCGACCCATCCCGGCGCGGGCCTGGGCGGCGGCTCCGGCTATCTCTTGGCGGGGAGGCTGTGATGGACCAGAGCGTTCCCGAGAAGAAACCGCGTGCATCGACGCTGGGCGAGATCGGGCTGCAGCAATTCGCGCCCTACCTGATGAACCGCATCATGGGCCGCTACAATGCCAGCCTGCGAGAGGACCTGAAGAAGCAGGGGCTGACCGTGCCCAAGGTGCGGGCGCTGGCGGTGCTTTCGGTGGCCGGCGGGGTCACCGTCAACGACCTCGCCGTCTATACGGTGATCGAGCAGTCGACGATGAGCCGCACGCTCGATGCGCTGGAGGCGCAGGGACTGGTGCGGCGCGAGGCCTGCGAGGACGACAGCCGCGTGCGCAAGGTCTTTTTGACCGACGACGGCCGCGCCGAATTCGCCCGCGCCTGGCCGGCCATGCACGAGGAATTCGAGAAGATGTTCGCGGGCATAGACGAGGCAGAATATTCGGCGCTGATCGTGACGCTGCAGAAGATGCTGCGGAATATTCGCAAGCACGAGATTTAGGGTGATGGATAAATGCGATGTGCGCCTGTTCGCCCCCTCCCCCATGCTTCGCATGGTCCCCCTCCCCCGTAAACGGGGGAGGATCAGCGGCGACGCTGGTTCCTCCCCTGCGAAGCGGGGGAGGGGGACCGCCGAAGGCGGTGGAGGGGGCGAGGTGCACCCGCCCGTGCTGATGGAGGCCTGTCATGGCTGAACGGTCTTTTGCGAAGGAAGTCGAAAAGCTCCGGCTCGGGGCGGGCGAGAAATTTTCGGGCGAGGGCATTCTCGCCATCACCAAGGCGCTGCTCGAATGCGGCGTCGGCTATGTCGGCGGCTACCAGGGCGCGCCGATCAGCCATCTGATGGACGTGCTGGCGGACGCTCAGGATATTCTGGGCGAACTCGGCGTGCATTTCGAGGCGAGCGCCTCGGAGGCGACGGCGACCGCCATGCTGGCGGCTTCGGTGCACTATCCGATCCGTGGCGCCGCCACCTTCAAATCCACCGTTGGCACCAATGTCGCATCGGACGCGCTGGCCAACCTCGCCTCCGGCGGCGTCACCGGCGGAGCGTTGATCATCGTCGGCGAAGACTACGGCGAGGGCTCCTCGATCATGCAGGAGCGCAGCCATGCCTTCGCCATGAAGAGCCAGGTCTGGCTGCTCGACCCGCGGCCGAACCTGCCGTCGATCGTGAAGGCGGTCGAGCACGGCTTCGAACTCTCGGAGGCCTCGAACACGCCGGTGATGCTGCTGGTCCGCATCCGCTGCTGCCATGTGCACGGCCATTTCACTGCCCGGGAAAACAAACGCCCGGCCATGACGGTCGCAGACGCGCTGTCCTCGCCGCGCCGCGACACCGGCCGCATCGTGCTGCCGCCGGCCTCCTTCCTGCACGAGAAGGAGAAGGTGGCGAAGCGCTGGCCGGCGGCGGTCGAATACATCAAGTCGCAAGAGATCAACGAGTTCTTCGGGCCGGAAGACGCCAGGGTCGGCATCGTCTGCCAGGGCGGCATGTACAATGCGGTCATAAGGGCGCTGGAGCGCATGGGACTCGCTGACAATTTCGGCGAAACGCAAATCCCGATCTATGTGCTCAACGCCGTTTATCCGCTGATCGACGACGAATTCCTGCGCTTCTGCGAAGGCAAGGACGAGGTGCTGGTGGTCGAGGAAGGCCAGCCGAACTACATCGAGCAGGCTTTCGCCGCAATGCTGCACAAGGCCGGGCGCGGCACGAAAATCTCCGGCAAGGAATTTCTGCCGATGGCCGGAGAGTATACCGGTCAGGTGATGCTGGATGGCGTAAGCGCCTTCCTGCGCCAGGCCGCGCCGCACATGCTGCCGGTGCAGATCCGCGCGCCAAACCGCACCGGCAATGCCGATGAGATCACCGACCTGGCCGCGATCGTGCCGGGCCGCCCGCCGGGCTTTTGCGTCGGCTGCCCGGAGCGGCCGATCTTCGCCGCCACCAAGCTCGTGGAACAGGAACTCGGGCCGCACCACATCGCCTCGGACATTGGCTGCCACCTGTTTTCGATCATGCCGCCCTTCGAACTCGGCGCGACGACCATGGGCTACGGCCTCGGCCCGGCCTCGGCCTCGGCATTCAATTCGCCCGACGCCGAGCGGCGGTCGATCTCCTTCGTCGGCGATGGCGGCTTCTGGCACAACGGCCTGACCTCCTCGATCGGCAACGCAGTGTTCAACAAGAATGACGGCGTCATCGTCATCGTCGACAATTTCTATTCGGCCGCCACCGGCGGCCAGGACATATTGTCGTCGCGCGCCGAGAACCGCTCCAAGGCGACGAAGCATCCGATCACCGAGGCGGTGAAGGGCATGGGCGTCAAATGGGTGCGCCACCTCGATCGCACCTACGATGTCGGCAAGATGCAGGACACGCTGCGCGAGGCGCTTACGACCGAGGAGAAGGGGCCGAAGGTCATCGTCGCCTCCTCGGAATGCATGCTGAACCGGCAGCGCCGCGAAAAGCCCTTGATCGACAAGGCGATCAAGGGCGGCGAGCGGGTCGTGAAGCCGAAATTCGGCGTCGACGAGGACATCTGCACCGGCGACCACGCCTGCATGCGGCTTTCCGGCTGTCCGTCGCTGTCGGTCAAGTCGCTCGACGACCCGCTGCGCGACGATCCGGTCGCCCATATCGACCAGAGTTGCGTCGGCTGCGGCAATTGCGGCGAGGTGGCGGATGCCGCAGTGCTCTGCCCGTCCTTCTACCGCGCCGATGTGGTGCACAATCCCGGCCGCTGGGATTGCTTCGCCGAGCGCCAGCGCCGCAAGGTGATCGGCTGGCTGCAAGGCTGGCGCGAGCGACGCCGGCTGACCTTCGCGGATGCCTGAAATGAAAGCGGCTGTTGCGACCGAACCGAACGCGGATGAGGGCCGCATCATAAAGCTCGCCGTGCTGGCGGTCGGTGGGCAGGGCGGCGGCGTGCTGGCCGACTGGATCACCGATGTCGCCGAGCGCAGCGGCTATCTCGCGCAATCGACCTCGGTGGCCGGCGTGGCGCAGCGCACCGGCGCGACCATCTATTATGTCGAGATGTGTCGCGATATCGGCCGGCAGCCGGTGTTCGCGCTATCGCCTTCGCCGGGCGACGTCGACATATTGATCGCGGCCGAACTGATGGAGGCGGGGCGCGCCATCATGCGCGGCTTCGTGACGGCCGACCGCACCACGCTGATCGCCTCCGCGCACCGCATCGCCGCGGTATCGGAAAAGATCGAGCCCGGCGACGGGCGCGCGCCTTCCGCCAAAGTGCTCGCGACGGCGGAAAATGCGGCAAAGCGCTTCATCGCCTTCGACATGGAGAAGATCGCCGCCGAGAACGGCTCGATGATCTCGGCCAGCCTGCTCGGCGCGCTTGCCGGTTCCGGCGCGCTGCCTTTCGCGCGCGAAAACTACGAGAAGACGATCCTGGCTTCGGGACGGGGCGTGAAGGCCAGCCTGGCGGCGTTCGCGGGAGGATATGAGCGCGCGGGGGGCGCAAAAAAGCAGCCGGGCGAACCGGAATCTTTCGCGGCCACTCAATCCCCACCCCTAACCCCTCCCCTCAAGGGGGAGGGGGATTCGCCGGCC
>NZ_AHAM01000047.1 GCF_000236565.1 Mesorhizobium alhagi CCNWXJ12-2
GATCCGCCGCAGTCGCTCAAGACGCTCGCCTTCAACGCGCCGGACGGCCAGGCCATGACGATCGCCGACCGTGCCGGCAAAACCCTGCTGGTCAATCTGTGGGCGACCTGGTGCGCGCCATGCCGCGCCGAAATGCCGGCGCTCGACGCCTTGCAGAAGGAACTGGGCAGCGAAAAATTCGAGGTGATCGCAGTTAATGTCGACGCCGGCGACGACGCCAAGCCGAAGAAGTTCCTGGCCGACACCGGCGTCGAGTCGCTCGGCTACTACCGCGACAACACGATGGCCGCATTCGAGGAGTTGAAGACGCGCGGCCTGGCGCTGGGCCTGCCTGTCACACTGCTGGTCGACGGCGAAGGCTGCCTGCTCGCCCATATGAACGGCCCGGCCGAATGGTCGAGCGACGACGCCAGGAAGCTGATCGGCGCCGCGCTCGGCGGATAGCACACGCCAACGATCAGGCGGTCAGCAAGTCCGGCTGAAGCGCGTCGTCCTCTTCGAGGGGCGTCAGAGGCTTACCCTTGATAGCTTTCTTTCCCGTTATTTTGGCGAATCCGCCGATCGGACCGGGCCGACCGAGAAAATAACCCTGTCCGATCTGGCAGGCCTCAGCGTCGAGAAACTTCAACTCGTCCAGTGTTTCCACGCCTTCGGCGAGCACGGGGAGGCCGAGTCCCCGCCCGAGACCCAGTACCGCGCGGACGATGGCCGCGATCTGCCCGTTCCGGTCGACCGATTTGATGAACGAGCCGTCGATCTTGATCTTGTCGAACGGGAATGCGCGCAGGTTCGAGAGGGAGGAGTATCCCGTTCCGAAATCGTCCATCGCCACGCGCACGCCGAGCGCCTTGATCTGCCGCAACGTCGCCAGCGCCCGCTGCATGTCTTTCACCAGCGCCGTTTCGGTTATCTCCAACTCGAGACGACCCGGCGCGAGCCCGGACCGCAGCAGCGTTTCGTGCACCATGCCGGTGAAGTTCGGGTTGTGGAGTTGCACCGCCGAAACATTGACGGCGATCGTCAGCGGATTCGGCCAACTGGCAGCTTCCGCGCAGGCGGTGGCCAGAACCCATTCGCCAATCTGTATGATCGCGCCGCTTTCCTCGGCGATCGGGATGAATGTAGCGGGCGATACATTCCCGCGCTGCGGCTGCTCCCAGCGGATGAGTGCTTCGAATCCCAGCACCTTGCCGCCGCTGATCTCCTTCTGCGGCTGATAGACGAGGCGGAATTCGTTTCGCGCCACGGCGTGCCGAAGCTCGACCTCCATCAGCCTCCGGTCGCGTGCTTCGGCGCCCATTGCGGTTTCAAAGAAGCGGCAGGTGTCCTTGCCGTCCGCCTTGGCGCGGTAAAGCGCCGTGTCGGCATGGCTTGTCAGCGTGGCCGAATCCTGCGCGTCGCGCGGAAAGAGCGCAATGCCTATGCTGGCTGATATTTCGCCCGCCGACGTCCTGTTCTCCTCCCGCAGCGAACGGAGGATGCTTTCGGCGACGCGGCCGGCCGCGGCCGAATCGGTGAGATTTGGCAGGATAACCGCGAACTCGTCGCCACCGAGCCGGGCCACCATCTGGCCCTGGCGCAGCAGGCCTGAAATGCTGTGCGCGACCGTCTGCAGCATGGCGTCGCCCGCGCCGTGGCCGAACAGGTCGTTGACCTCCTTGAAGCGGTCGAGATCGATCAGGAGCAGCGCCATCTGCTTGCGGTTGCAATGAACCGGAGAGGCGATCTCCATGTCGAGCTTGGCGGAAAAGCTTCGGCGGTTCGGCAGGCCGGTCAGCGGATCGAAATGGGCGAGGTGCAGTATGTCGGCCTCGGCTTTTTTGCGTTCCCTGATGTCGCGTACCGCCACGACCGTATGGGGTTTGCCGCAATAGTCGATTTCCCGAGCGATCAGTTCGACCGGAATGCCGGAGCCGTCGGCGGTCTTCAGTTCCGCTTCCTGCATCCTGTCTCCCCAGTCGGACATGGCGTCGAACGCGTCAGTGGCCTGGAACAGGCGCGGCAGCGCCATCGCCTCGATCGTCTGGCCATCCATGCCGGTCAGCTTCACCACGCTGTCGTTGATGCTGACGATGCGGTGGCCGTCGCAAACGATCAGCCCCTCGACGGCGGCGTTGGCGAGGCCGTGCATGCGATCGGCCTCCAGCCGTGTCTGGCGCAAACGCAAATCGACCCAGACCGCCGCGCCCGACAAGACCAGAATTGCCAGGCTGACCGCCGCGACGGCAAAGGCAAGCGCGGTGGGTTCTATCGATGCTGTGGGGATCTCGATCGACGAATCCGGCGTGATCGCGACCGAGCCCATGGCAATGAAGTGGTGGGCGCAGATCGCCAGGGTGAGCAGCCCGGCGCTGCACAGCGTCGCCGGGGCGGAACGGCGGCGAAGCGCCACGTAAATCGCGCCCCCGGCGAGCACTACGCCCGAAAGCACCGAGACCGCCGCCATCAGCGTGTTCCATTCCAGACGGCCCTGCACCTCGAAGGCCGCCATGCCGGTAAAATGCATAGCGGCGATGCCGCCGCCGATAAGCGCCCCGCCGACCATATAATATTCGATGTCGTCGTGAAGGGTCGCGACCCACATGCCGAGGCCGGTCAGGATCACCGCCGCCGCGAGCGAAAGCGCGGTAAGTTCGCTGTTGTAGCCGGTCGGCATGTCGGGCGAGAAGGCCAGCATGGCGATGAAATGCGTCGCCCAGATGCCGAAACCGGTCGATATCGCCGAAACCGCCAGCCACAAGGTTCCCATTGCGCCGGTCGAGCGGGTGACATGCTGGAGGAGGTTGACCGCGGCGAAGGACGCGATCGCGCAAATCAGCGCCGCCAGCGCCACAAGGCGCAAATCGTGTTCATTGACGATTCAATTGTAGACAGTCAGCATGTTTCCCCCACCAGCCCTTGCAGATACTGCACAGGCATCCCCGGCCGGATTATGGGTCGATACTTTGAAAGATGCGTTAAGCCGCAGAGCGCCACCCGAAACGAACTTCATCCGAAATGCACATGAAAATTCACGAAGCGGCAACAAAACCGTTGTCCCGCTGTCACAATCGACCGATACTCCCCTCGCGAGACCACCCATCTCGCCAACCATAAACGGGAGAGAAAGAATGAAATTTCAAGGCTTTGCGGCCGGTATTGCCGCCACCATCACCCTGCTTTCGACATCGTCCGCCTTCGCCGTCACGGAAATCTCCTGGTGGCATGCAATGACCGGCGCCAACAACGAGGTCGTCGATACGCTGTCCAAGGAATTCAACGAGAGCCAGAGCGAATACAAGGTCGTTCCGGTGTTCAAGGGCACCTATCCCGAGACGCTGAATGCCGGCATCGCCGCCTTCCGCGCCAAGCAGCCGCCGCACATCATGCAGGTGTTCGACGTCGGCACTGGCGTCATGATGGCGGCCGAAGGCGCGGTCAAGCCCGTCGCCGAGATACTCTCCATGGGCGGCAAGCAGTTCGACAAGAGCCAGTACCTGCCGGGCATCGTCGCCTACTATTCGAAGCCGGACGGCACCATGCTGTCCTTCCCCTACAACTCCTCCTCGCCGATCCTCTATTTCAACAAGGACATTTTCGAGAAGGCCGGCCTTGATGTAAACAATCCGCCAAAGACCTGGCCGGAAGTCTGGGAGGCCGCTCGCAAGATCAAGACCAGCGGTGCGGCCCCATGCGGCTACACCTCGACCTGGCTTACCTGGATACATCTCGAAAACTTCTCGGCCTGGAACAACCAGCAATACGGCACCAATGAAAACGGCCTGGCCGGCGTCGACGTCGAGCTGAAGATCAATTCGCCGGTCTTCGTGAAGCACTTCCAGGCGCTCGCCGACCTCGCCAAGGAAGGCGTGTTCCGCTACGGCGGCCGCACTTCGGAAGCCAAGCAGATCTTCCTGGCCGGCGAATGCGGCATCTTCACCGAATCGTCGGGCGGCCTCGGCGACATCGTCAAGTCGGGCATGAATTACGGCATCGGCCAGCTTCCCTATGATCCGGAAGTCGCCGGCGCGCCGCAGAACACCATCCCCGGCGGCGCCAGCCTGTGGGTCTTCGGAGGCAAGTCCGATGAGGAATACAAGGGCGTGGCGGCCTTCTTCGATTTCCTGTCGCAGACCGAAATCCAGGCCCGCCTGCACCAGGTGTCCGGCTATCTGCCGGTGACGCTCGCGGCTTACGAAGAAACCAAGAAGTCCGGTTTCTACGAGAAGAACCCCGGCCGCGAGACGCCGATCACCCAGATGCTGGGCAAGGAGCCGACCGAGAATTCGCGTGGCGTGCGCCTCGTCAATCTGCCGCAGGTCCGCGATATCCAGAACGAGGAGTTCGAGAAGATGCTGGCCGGTGAGCAGACGGCGCAGCAGGCGCTCGACAATGCCGTCTCGCGGGGCAACGCAGCGATCCAGCAGGCGATCGGGAACTGAATTAACTCAGCAACGTCGACGCTGGCCCTCACGCTGGCGACTCCTCTCCCCGTCCTGAGCTTGTCGAAGGATAACGGGGAGAGGGGTCGGGTGAGGGGCGGCGCCATCGTTTCAGGATCTGCACATCGCGACTAAAGGTTTCATTTGTCCCCACGCGTCGTCTTCCCCAACAAGATCCTGCCATACCTGCTGCTTGCGCCGCAGCTCGCCATCACGCTGGTCTTCTTCTACTGGCCGGCGAGCCAGGCGCTCTACCAGTCGATGCTCAGGGAAGATCCGTTCGGGCTGAAGTCGCAATTCGTCTGGTTCGACAATTTCGCCCGCGTGCTCGCCGATCCGAATTACCTGAATTCGGTCAAGGTGACTGCGGTCTTCTCGATTGCCACCGCCGTAGTCGCCATGGCCACCGCGCTTTTGCTCGCTGTGATGGCCGACAAGGTCATACGCGGCCGTGGATTCTACCGCACGCTGATGATCTGGCCCTATGCGGTGGCGCCGGCGATCGCCGGCATGCTTTGGCTGTTCCTGTTCAACCCATCGATCGGCACGCTGGCCTATGGCCTGCGCTGGCTCGGCATCGCCTGGAACCCGCTGCTCGACGGCGGTGATGCGATGGTGCTGGTGGTCGCGGCCGCCTCCTGGAAGCAGATCAGCTACAATTTCCTGTTCTTCGTGGCCGGGCTGCAGGCGATCCCCAAGACGCTGATCGAGGCTGCGGCGATCGACGGGGCGGGGCCGACCAAGCGCTTCTGGACTATCGTCTTCCCGCTGCTCGCGCCGACAACTTTCTTCCTGCTGGTTGTGAACACAGTCTATGCGTTCTTCGACACGTTCGGCATTATCCACGCCGTCACCGGCGGCGGCCCCGGCAAGGCCACCGAGACGCTGGTCTACAAGGTCTACAATGACGGCTTCGTCAATCTGATCCTCGGCGATTCGGCCGCGCAGTCGGTGATCCTGATGGTCATCGTCATCGCGCTCACCGCCTTTCAGTTCCGCTACGTGGAAAAAAAGGTGCATTATGGGTGAGGCGCTGTTTTATCCTCCCCCTTGCGGCGATGGTCGTGAAGCAGACCGCGCAGCGGTTCTGCGGAGCGGGGTGGGGGTGGAGACGAAGTGCTCTGTCCTCGAACGCCCCGCATTCCTTGCCATCCCAACCCCGGCGCTGCGCGCCGACCCTCCCCGCAAGGGGGAGGGTGAGGGCCGCGCGCCATGACCGAATCCTACCCCCTCCGTACCTTTATCGCGCATGCCGTGCTGATCCTCGGCATCCTCATCGTCGCGTTCCCGATCTACTACACCTTCGTCGCCTCGACCCATTCGCTGCAGACCATCCTGCGCCCGCCGCTGCCGCTTCTCCCCGGCGACAGGTTCATCGAAAACTATTCGGAGGCGCTGTTTGGCGGTGTGGGGCGCATCGGCGGCGTCTCGGTCGGCACGCTGCTGTTCAACACCACCGTCATGGCGCTCGGAATCGCCATCGGCAAGATCTGCATCTCCATTCTGTCGGCATATGCGATCGTGTTCTTTCGCTTCCCGCTCAGGATGACCTTCTTCTGGCTGATCTTCGTCACGCTGATGCTGCCGGTCGAGGTGCGCATCCTGCCGACCTACAAGGTGATGGTCGATTTCGGCCTGATCGACACCTATGCCGGCCTCATCGTCCCAATCATCGCCTCGGCCACCGCCACGCTGCTGTTCCGCCAGTTCTTCCTCACCATTCCGGGGGAACTGGTCGAGGCCGCGCGAGTGGACGGCGCAGGGCCGTTCCGCTTCTTCAAGGATATCCTTTTGCCGCTGTCCAAGACCAACATAGCGGCGCTGTTCGTCATTCTGTTCATCTATGGCTGGACGCAATATCTCTGGCCGCTGCTGGTCACCAACCGCAACGACATGAACACCATCGTCATCGCGCTGCGGAAGATGATTTCCTTCGCCGACGCGGATACCGAATGGCACCTGGTCATGGTCACCTGCATGCTGGCCATCGTGCCGCCCATCTTGGTCGTCGTGCTGATGCAGCGCTGGTTCGTGCGCGGCCTTGTCGATACGGAGAAGTGAGAGACATGGCGACAGTCGACCTGAAGGACGTCAAGAAGATCTACGCCGGCGGCGTCGAGGCGGTGAAGGGCGTTTCCATCGCCATTCCCGACAAGGCCCTCTGCGTGCTGGTCGGCCCGTCGGGCTGCGGCAAGTCCACGCTGTTGCGCATGATCGCAGGGTTGGAATCGATCTCGGCCGGCGCCGTCTCGATCGACGGCAAGGTGGTCAACGCCATCGGCCCGACCGAGCGCGACATCGCCATGGTGTTCCAGAACTATGCCCTCTACCCTCATATGAAAGTCTACGACAACATGGCCTACGGCCTGCGCAATCGCGGCACGCCCAAGGACGAGATCGACAAGCGCGTGCGCGAAACGGCAAAGACGCTGGAGCTTTCGGCGCTGCTCGACCGCCGCCCGCGCGAGCTTTCCGGCGGCCAGCGCCAGCGCGTCGCCATGGGCCGCGCTATCGTGCGCAACCCGAAAGTCTTCCTGTTCGACGAGCCGCTCTCCAATCTCGACGCCAAGCTGCGCGGCCAGATGCGCGTCGAGATCAAGAACCTCCAGCGCGCGCTTGGCGTTACATCCGTCTATGTCACGCACGACCAACTCGAGGCGATGACGCTCGCCGACCAGCTGGTGGTGATGAATGCGGGTCTAGTCGAACAGATCGGCGACCCGCTCGACATCTACGAAAAGCCGGCCTCGACCTTCGTCGCGAGCTTCATCGGCGCACCGCCGATGAACCTTTTGGCACTCACGCGCGACGGGGCAGGTCGGATGCCGGCCGGATCCCCGGAAGAGATGGCTGCCATCGGCCACGGTTCAGCCGCCGGCTCGACGGCCCTTGCTTCTGCTGCCCCGATGCTGACCGACGGTTCTCTTGTCCCCTTCGCGCCGCAAGCCGCAGCCATCCTCGGGTTCCGACCGGAAGACGCCGACGTCACCCATGGCGCGGAAGCCCCGGACGGAGCATTGGCCATCCCCGCCGCCGTCGAAGCGGTCGAGCCGGTCGGCGCCGAAAGCTTTCTGTACTGCGCCGCCGCCGGAACACGGATCATCGTTCGCGTCCATGGCCGCGCCACCGCCAGGCCGGACGACCAGCTACGAGTCGTGGTCCGGGCGGAAAAGCTGCACTGGTTCGACGAGGCCGGCAAGCGGGTCTAGGGCTTCCGCGGCCGCGAAATGAGAGCGCGGCAAGAGCCCGGTAAGAGGGCGGCAAGAGCCAGGTTAGAATCCGGATAACGCTGCAGATTTGTCTCGTCCATTCCCGCCTACGGGGCGTTTATCGGCGTGTCGCACCAAGCGGCAGGCTCAATGCCGCTTGACGGCGGCGATGAACGGAACGGAGGTGGCATGAAAGAGGTCGCGCTCACTGGAAGAACGGACCGCTAAAGATGTTGATGGCGATGGAGGGTCAGTCGCACTTCCTGCCTTTCGGCGTACCGTATTGGGGTTTCGAGGCTCTCAATAACGGAGGAAGTGCGACCGTGTCTTACGATTATCATATCGGCGTGGATTACCACAAATCCTATAGCCATCTCGTCGTTCAGGACGGCGGCGGGCGAACACTGCGCTCGGGCCGGGTGAAGAATGACCGGCATTCGATCGCGGCGTTTCTGGACCGCTACAAGGACAACTCTCATGCCGTCGTGGAAGCCACCCGCAACTGGACGGTCATCTACGACTGGCTCGACGACATCTGTGATGATGTGGTGCTTGCCCATCCGCTGAAGGTCAAGGCGATCGCCGACGCCAAGATCAAGACCGACAAGATCGACGCGACGGTACTGGCGCATCTGCTGCGGGCCGACCTGGTGCCGGAAGCCTGGGCTCCCAGCGAGCGGGCGCGGGAATTGCGGGTGGCGCTGCGCGAGCGGATGTTCTACGTGCGGCTGCGCACCATGGTGAAGAACCGCATCGTCACCATCTTCGACCGCTATCCGGAGCAGACGGTCCAACTCAGGAAGCTCGGCGACCTGTTCGGCAAGGCCGGCCGCGAGCAACTGTCGGCGCTGACCGTCTCGCCGATCGACCGCATCCAAATCGACCGCAGCATCGCCTTCATCGACGACATCAATGCGCGGATCAAACAATCGGAAGCCACGATCCGGGCGATGACGCGAGAGAACGCCAATGTGAAGCTGCTGAAGACCATTCCCGGTATCGGCGAGTTCTTCGCCCGGCTGATCGACGCCGAGATCGACGATATCGGCCGTTTCCGCTCCCCGAAGAAGCTCACCGCCTATGCCGGGCTTGTTCCTTCGACCTATTCGAGCGGCGGCAGGACGTATCATGGCCGTATCATCAAGCAAGGCAACAAATGGCTTCGCTGGGCCTTTGTCGAAGCCGTTGCGCCCGCCATCGCCACCGATCCGCAGCTGCGAGAACAATACGAGCGCCTGAAGCCCCATGGCACGAATAAGGCTAAGGTGGCGGTGGCGCGCAAACTACTGACGATCGCCTTCCAGCTTTTGCGCGACCAGCGCCCTTACGAGCGGCGCGGCGCCAGCATGGAGGAATGCGCGTCCACGATATCCCGACTGTCCTGATGGCTGGCTAGCGAGCCTGGCAGCGCCGGGCTGCGCTCCTAACGGAGAATGGGAAGCCGGGAGCCGAACGCCACTATGTGACCGAAGCCGAAGAGACAACGGCATCAGGGTCACGGATTGGAGAATGGTTCAAGAACCGCGGGACGGAACCTGTCCTGCGCACAAAAAAGATTTAGCCGACCGGCCCCCAGCGCCGGTCAAAACGCAACCGAACCCAGGAAATCCGCCCAGCAGGACGGTAGTTCGACCCTTGTGTTCTTTCATTGGAGACAGTTATGAAAAATCCTCTCAGAACGAGCCCGCTTCTGGCATTTATGCTGGCTATGACCGGCGCAGCGGGCGCGTCACATGCTGCGGTCGCGCCGCAGGCCGCCGAGACCGGCGGCATCAAGAGCATAGTTCGCGCGCCTGGCACTGCCGCTCCCGAACTGCCTGCAATGGGCGCATCCGAGGAAAGGCTTCTTCAATTCGCGGGCAACAGCTCGTCCAATTCGAGTTCAAACAGTTCCTCCAATTCGAGCTCAAACAGTTCGTCGAATTCGAGCTCGAACAGTTCCTCGAATTCCAGTTCGAACAGTTCATCGAACTCGAGTTCGAACAGCTCTTCCAATTCAAGCTCAAACGGCTCTTCCAATTCGAGCTCGAACAGCTCCTCCAATTCGAACTCGAACCAGTCCGACGGCCGTTCGGACCGCAGCTACAGCTCGAACCGGTCGAGCCGGAACCTTTTCGATCTGCTGCGCCAGCGCTGATGCAGCTAGCGGCAGGTTTGCCTCGGATGGTCCGAGCGCCAAGGGGATCGGCTAGGCCGATGCCCTTGGCGATGCAACTACGGCATTGCCGGCTGCGTTGCGGAGATCTAACCATCGTGCGTCCAGCCGCTCCGCCGAGGTGACGAATGCTCGCCCGCTTCAAAGCTTCGCCAAAAATCTCCTTCCTTTGCCATCCTTCCGATCTCGGCGTCATCGCCGAGCCGCGCCCCGCGAAGTCGGTGCTGCCGGAGTGGTTCCGCAAAATCGCGCCCATCGACCTCGAACATGTCGGCGCGAGCGACAACGGCATCACCATCAAGCGCTGCATGCCGTTTCTGGACGCGCTGGCGACCGGCTGGATCCTGCCGCTGGCTGCCGAGGTGCGGCTCGAAATCAAGGATGGCGGCAAGGTCGTCGATTCAGGCTGGGAGTTCGACCGCACAATGGTCAGCAACCACAGCCCGCACCAGGTGACCGGGCATCCAGCCCTGCCGCGGCCGCCGCTTAAGTTCCACAACTACTGGACGATCAAAACTCCGCCGGGGTGGAGCTGCCTGTTCGTGCCGCCGCTCAACCGCCCCAACGGCGTATTCGAAGCGGTTGCCGGAATCGTCGATACCGACGCCTACACAGCCCACATCCACTTTCCCTTTTTTCCGATAGGGCCAGACGGCGTCCACATCATCGACAAGGGCACCCCGCTGGTGCAGGTATTTCCGTTCCGCCGGGCAGATGCCGCGATTGCCTCCGAGATTCGCGCTGAAACGGACGAGGAGATCCGCGAGCGTGAGAAGGTCTACCGCAGTACGATCGCCGGCCAGGGTTGGTACCGGAAGTTCGCGCGGGGCGCACGCGCCTGAGCCAGGCCTGCCGGGGCAGGGGGAAGGTCATTCGTGAGCATAAAGGGCCGTATCCGGGCGCTTCAGGTCATGATCTCGCTGATCGTCGCCGTCATGGCGGCGATCGTGTTTGTGGGGCTCGACGCCAGCACCTACTATCTTGACCGGGCGCAACTGGCGCGCCAGCAGCTTGCCGCCACCTCCGATCTCGCAATCTACGCCAACCGGTATTCCGAGCAGATTGCCGAATTGCTCCTCGTTGGCGAGCCGGAGCGCCCCGATTTCGACAGCGCCCGCGTGCAGGTCGGGGAGGCGCTGGCCAAATTGCGGCAGACGACAGAGCGCGAAGCGGAGTTTGTCCTTGGCCGGAGATATGAAGAGGAGGAGCAAGTCGAAAGCGAGCGGCTGGACCGCATGCACCTGCTTTTTGCCGGCATCGACCGTGCCTTCGAGCGCCTACTGGTCCTTGATCGGCAGGGTCGGCGCGAAGAGGCGGTTACGCTGTTTCGTGCCGAGATCGAGAATCGGCTCGATGCCGAATTCGCGCAGTTGATCAACGAGGCTTTGGCAGACGAGCGCGACGAAGTTCGCCAAATCGAGGCGGATCTGGTCCGCTTGGCGCAGTTCATTAAAATCGCGACGCTGTCCATGTCGGCCATTCTGGTGGCCTTGGCCCTCGGCGCGGGGTACTGGTTCGCACGCTCGATCGAGCGGCCGATCAAGGCGCTGACTGATGGCGCTCTCGCGATAGAACGCGGCGACCTCGATCACCGGATAACGGTTGCCGGTAGCGACGAGCACGCCTTGCTGTCCCAGCGCTTCAACGCAATGGCAGAGCAGTTGGGCCGGCAGCGGGCCGTGATCCTCGATGCGCAGCAGGGGCTCGCGCGGCAGGTCGCGGAGCGTACCGAAGAACTTGCCGAGGCAAACCGCCGGCTGGTCGCGACCGACGAGCAGCGTGTGCGGCTCCTGACCGACATCAGCCACGAACTACGCACGCCGCTGACTGCGCTGCGCGGGGAAGCAGAAATCGCGCTGCGCGGAGGACCGAAATCGGAACGGCATTACAAGGGGGCGCTGACAAATGTCGTGGCCCGGGCGGAAGAACTGGCGCGTCTCGTCGCGGACCTGCTGTTCCTTGCGCGCTCGGAATCCGAGGACATCCGTTTCGATCTCCAACCGGTAGACCTTGCGGAACTGGTGCGGCAAGTGGCCGAACAGGCGCGGGTCCTGGGTCGCGAGCGCGGGATCGAGGTGAGTTTCTCCCCCGCCGGGCCTGTCTGGGTCCGTGCCGACCCCGGCCGGTTGCAGCAGGCAATCCTGATCGCGCTCGACAATGCGGTGAAATATTCTGATCCCGGCACAACGGTCGACGTCGCGCTCGGCTACGGCGATGGCGATGTCGAACTGAGGGTGCGCGATCACGGCAAGGGCGTTGCGGCGGAGGATCTGCCGCATATATTCGAGCGCTTCTATCGCGGTTCGGCCGCCCGCGAGCAGTGGAGCGGCGGAACCGGGCTGGGGCTGCCGATCGCGCGCTGGATCATCGAAAGGCACGGTGGTAGCATCACGCTGTCGAGCACCGCCGGCGAGGGCAGCGAGGTCGTCATACGCCTTCCGGGAGCAGATTAGAAAGTGGCTGTCGCGCGATTACTCCTGGTCGAAGACGATCCGCGTATCGTTTCGTTTCTGCATCCCGGCCTGACTGCCGAAGGCTACAGCGTCGAAGTGGCGCGTGACGGCCTCAAGGGGCTCGAATTAGCGCGAAGCGGCGACTTTGCCCTGATCGTTCTCGATTACATGCTGCCAGGGCTCAACGGCCTCGAACTGTGCGCGCGTTTGCGCGAGGAAGATTGCCACAGCCTTGTCCTGATGCTGACCGCGAAAGACGGACTGCAGGACAAGATCTCCGGCCTGAAAGCAGGGGCGGACGACTACCTCACCAAACCCTTTGCCTTTGGAGAATTGCTCGCGCGGATCGAAGCGCTTCTTCGGCGCAAGGGCAGTCCGGAGCGCGCCTCCGAAATCCTGCAAGTCGCCGATCTGTCGCTCGATACCGCCGCCAAGGTGGCCCGCCGAGGCCAGCGCCGCATCGAACTGACCCCAAAGGAGTTCGCGCTGCTCGCCTATCTTATGGCCAATGCCGGCGCCGTGGTGAGCCGACAGAATTTGCTTTCCAATGTCTGGGGAATGAACTTCGATCCGGGCACAAAGGTCGTCGACGTCTACATCCGCTATTTGCGGCTGAAGATCGATGGCGGCGGCGAAACCCCGCTGATCCACACGGTCCGGGGCTTCGGCTACACTATGCCGGCGGCAGCCGGGTGATGCTGCCTGCCGTCTTGCAGCGCTGCTTGCCCGGCGAGAGGCGGCAACTCCAGCCCTGAAGGAAGTCGAGTCAGCGGGTCGGGACTGGATGCTCGCCGCGATAGTCGTAGAAGCCGCGCCCGGTCTTGCGGCCGAGCCAGCCGGCCTCGACATATTTCACCAGCAGCGGGCACGGGCGGTACTTCGAATCCGACAATCCGTCATGCAGCACCTGCATTATCGAGAGGCAGGTGTCGAGGCCGATGAAGTCGGCGAGTTGCAGTGGGCCCATCGGATGGTTCGCGCCGAGCTTCATGGCCGTGTCGATTGCCTCGACCGAACCCACGCCCTCGTAGAGCGTGTAGATGGCCTCGTTGATCATCGGCAGCAGGATGCGGTTGACGATGAAGGCCGGAAAGTCCTCCGACACGGTGACGGTCTTGTCGAGGCGGTGGACGAAATCCTTGGCGGTCTCGAAGGTCGAGTTCTCGGTGGCGATGCCGCGCACCAGTTCAACCAGCTTCATCACCGGAACCGGGTTCATGAAGTGGATGCCGATGAAGCGCTCGGGCCGGTCGGTTGCCGAGGCCAGCCGCGTGATCGAGATGGAAGAGGTGTTGGTGGCGAGAATCGCCTCCGGGTTGAGCTGCGGACAGAGCTGGCTGTAGATCTTGCGCTTGACGGTTTCATCCTCGGTCGCGGCCTCGATGACCAGGTCGGCGTCCGCCAGATCCGACATGGAAGGGGCGGCCGAAATGCGCGCCATCGCCTGCTGGCGCAGCTTGTCATCAAGTTTCCCGGCGTGGACCTGCCGCGCCATGTTGCCGCTGATCGTGGCGATGCCCTTCTCGATGCTCTCGCCGGAAATGTCGAACAGCGAAACCCTATAGCCCGCGAGCGCGGCGACATGTGCTATGCCGCTGCCCATCTGGCCCGCGCCGATAATGCCGATCGTGTCGATTTTGCTGGTCATTACACCGATCCCGTCTAGAGCATGATCCCGAAAAGTTGCAGATTTTTCGGACAAAGATCATGCAGGCTAACAATTGGGGCCCATTCCGATGCCATCGGAATGACAGACTCCAGGGCTTCAGACGCCCGTTTTTTGTGCAGTGCAAACTAGAAGGACAGAACGTGGCCGTCTAGCCCGGCGCACAGATTTTGCGCATCGCTTGGTCTAAAGTCAAAGCAAGGCGTTGTGAGACCGGCCGATGGCTGGCGAGGTCAGCGATATTTGAGATAGCCGACGAAGCCGGTGATCTTCCAGCGGCCGGCAGCGCGGCGGCAGAAATAGAGCGTCTGCCAGTTCAGGCGGTCCGCGCCGCCGTCCGCTTTGCGGATCAGCCCATCGAACTTCTTGCGGGCCAGCGCAACATCTCCGGTGATGTCGATGTCGCGCAGGGTGGTGGCGCGGAAGATCGCCTCCGCGAGCGGCTCGGAATAGCGGGTTGCGGCGGCCTCCGCCGCCTGCTTCAGCCACTCGGTCCTGTATGCGGCAAGCGTCGGGAAGCCGACGCTCCAGCCCTCGGGATCGAGGGAATTGTGCGCATGGATGCCGAGAAAGCGCTCCTCGTCGAAATCGCCAGCGACCATCGCCCAGTCGGCCGCGACGAACGCGTCTATGTCGCGTCGCACCAGCATCTCCCAGATGGCGCGGCGTTCCTGGTCGTCGGCAAACGGGTTGTCGGAGAGGTTCATGGCGGGATCACGGCTTGCGTCGGAGACAGGAAAAAGCCCCGTCCGATCAGCTCGAAACGGGGCCTTTTGCTACAAGTGTTCAGCGCCGCCTACAGCGCCTTTTCGAGTTCCGGCAGGATGACGAAGAGATCGCCGACGATGCCGTAGTCGGCGACTTGGAAGATCGGCGCCTCCTCGTCCTTGTTGATGGCGACAATCACCTTGGAATCCTTCATGCCGGCGAGATGCTGGATCGCGCCGGAGATGCCGCAGGCAATGTAGAGGTCGGGCGCGACCACCTTGCCGGTCTGGCCGACCTGCCAGTCGTTCGGCGCGTAGCCGGCGTCGACCGCCGCGCGGGATGCGCCGACCGCTGCGCCGAGCTTGTCGGCGACGGGCAGGATGACCTCCTGGAACTTTTCGGACGACCCGAGCGCGCGGCCACCCGAAATGATGATCTTGGCCGAGGTCAGTTCGGGACGATCGGTCTCCGAAAGCCTGTTCTCGACGAAGGTCGAAAGACCGGGATTGGTCGCAGCCGCTACCGTCTCGACCGGGGCCGAGCCGCCTTCGCCGGCCGCCTGGAACGAAGCTGTGCGGACGGTGATCACCTTCTTCGCCTCGCCCGACTTGACCGTCTGGATGGCGTTGCCGGCGTAGATGGGACGCTTGAACGTGTCGGGCGCGACCACTTCGACGATCTCTGAGATCTGCGCGACATCTAGCAGCGCCGCGATGCGCGGGGCGACGTTCTTGCCCGCCGATGTCGCCGGCGCGATGATCGTGTCGTAGCCGCCTGCCAGCGAGACGACGAGTGCGGCCAGCGGCTCCGCCAGGGGGC
>NZ_AHAM01000046.1 GCF_000236565.1 Mesorhizobium alhagi CCNWXJ12-2
CTGCGGGCGCTTCAGCCATCGGCCCTTCCAGCATTAGCCGCGCGGGAGCGCGCGGCCTACAACTCAAAAGATAGCAGCAAACACGGCGAAGGCGAGGCGGCTTGCGAAAACGTGATCGGAGGGGAGATCAAAACCAATCCGGTACGGAATCCAGTCCGATCAGCTTGTCATAGCTCTGGCGCGGCCGCACGACGTGGAATTGATCGCCCTTGACCAGCACTTCCGGCACCAGCAGCCGCGTATTGTAGGTGCCGGCCTGCACCGCGCCATAGGCGCCCGCCGTCATGACCGCGATCAGGTCGCCCGCCTTCAGTCGCGGCAAATCGCGGTCGTGGCCGAGATAATCGCCGGTTTCGCAGACCGGCCCGACAATGTCGGCCGTCATGCGCGGCGCGTCCGCCGGCTGGCGCACCACCGGCCTGATGTCGTGAAATGCGTCATAGAGCGTCGGGCGGATCAGGTCGTTCATGGCGGCATCGACGATCAGGAAGTTCTTGGCGTCGCCTTCCTTCACGAAGATCACCTGCGAAACCAGGATGCCGGCATTTCCGACGATCAGCCGGCCCGGCTCGAACATCACCTTCAGGCCGAGATTTCCGACATGCTTCTTCACGATCGCCGAATAGGCGTCGGGCAGCGGCGGCGGCGAATTGTCGGTGCGGTAGGGGATGCCTAGCCCGCCGCCGAGGTCGATATGCTCGATAGCATGGCCGTCCGCCTTCAGCGTGCCGACCAACTCGACCAAGAGTGCGAAGGCGTCGTCGAAGGGCTGCAGATCGGTGATCTGGCTGCCGATATGGGTGTCGATGCCGGTGACCCTTATACCTGGCAGTCCTGCGGCACGGGCATAGACCTGCCGGGCGCGCTGCCACGGGATGCCGAACTTGTTCTCGGCGCGACCGGTCGAGATCTTCCTGTGGGTCTTGGCGTCCACGTCCGGGTTGATGCGCAGCGAGACCGGCGCCACCTTGCCCGCGGCCACGGCGCGCTCGGAAAGCAGTTCCAGTTCCGGTTCGGATTCGACGTTGAAGCAGAGGATACCGGCAGCAAGCGCGAAATCCATCTCGCGCGCGGTCTTGCCGACGCCCGAGAAAAGAATCTTTTCCGGCGGGATTCCCGCCGCAAGCGCACGCCGCAACTCGCCTTCCGAAACCACGTCGGCGCCGGCGCCAAGCTTTGCCAGCGTCGCCAGCACAGCCTGGTTCGAATTGGCCTTCAGGGCGTAGCAGACGAGCGAATCCAGCCCCTCGAAAGCCTTGCGGAAGACATTGAAGTGCCGCGCCAGCGTCGCCGTCGAATAGCAGTAGAACGGCGTTCCCACCGCCTGCGCTATGTCGGGCAGGGCGACGTCCTCGGCATGCAGCACGCCGTCGCGATAGTCGAAATGGTTCACTGTCTTTTATCCCGGACAGGAAAAGCGATGAAGATTCGGCCGGCTATGCAAGCCTAAAGCAGCGGATCGAGGATGAAAGGCTTGTCCTTGACCGGCGGCTGCGGCTCGGGCGGTACCGGTTCGTTGGCTCTCTCGGCTTCCTTGCGGGCATCGATGGCGGCCTGGTAGGGCGTGTCGAGATCGGCCTTGCGGCCGCAGGCCGAGACCGCGCCCAGCGCCGCCACGAGGATCAAGCCCGTCAAAATCCTGCTTCCGGTCATCACGCCATCCGTCCCGAGAAAATCAGCCTGCCGCTTGTAGCGAAGTTTTTTTGCCATTGCACCCCGGCAAACGGCGCTAATCCCGACGATATATGTAAACCCCGAACTCAGACATATCTGAGAAGCGAGAACTCCCAGGACCCGTAGGACCCAGGAAAAAGCCGTCGTTCTCTTTCTCGTCCGCCACCGAGATCAGTAATTCCGCCAGCATGTGCAGCGCTTGAGATGGGCCGGAAATGAGAATGTATGGCTTTCCGCCTTCTTCGTCTGGAAGGAGTGTAAGACTTAGATCTGTCTTTTGGTCAGCATATTTGCTGCAAACGTCGTCCGAACGCATCAAGCCCTCACGCCCTGCCCAGCCGCTTCTTCCAGTAGCGTATCTGCTTCCTCACCTCGGCGGGCGCGGTGCCGCCGAAGGATGTGCGGCTCTTCACCGAATTCTGCACCGACAGCACCGAAAACACGTCGTCGGTTATGCCGGGGTGGACCGACTGCAGATCCTTGAGGCTGAGCTTTTCCAGCCCGAGTTTCTTCGCTTCGGCCAGCGCCACGGCCCGGCCGGTCACGTGATGCGCCTCGCGGAAGGGCAGGCCGAGCATGCGAACCAGCCAGTCGGCGAGGTCGGTCGCGGTCGAATAGCCCGAGCCGGCGGCCTTCTTCATTGCCGCCTCGTTAATCTCCATGTCGCCGACCATGCCGGTCATCACCGCCAGCATCAGGTCCAGCGTCTCGGCGGCGTCGAATACGGCTTCCTTGTCTTCCTGCATGTCCTTGGAATAGGTCAGCGGCAGGCCCTTCATCACCGTCAAGAGCCCGATCAGGTGGCCGTTGACCCGGCCGGTCTTGGCGCGCACCAGTTCGGCCGCGTCCGGGTTTTTCTTCTGCGGCATGATCGACGAACCCGTCGAAAAGGAATCCGACAGCCGCACGAAGCCGAATTGCGGCGTCGACCAGATCACGATCTCCTCCGCCAGCCGCGACAGATGCGTGGCGCAGATCGCTGCGATCGACAGGAACTCCAGCGCGAAATCGCGGTCGGAAACGCTGTCCAGCGAATTGCGGGTCGGCTCGCGAAAACCGAGCGCCTTCGCGGTCATCTGCCGGTCGATCGGGAAGCCGGTGCCGGCAAGCGCTGCCGCACCGAGGGGGCTCTCGTTCATGCGCTCGATGGCGTCGCGAACGCGCGAAAGGTCGCGCGAAAACATCTCGACATAAGCCATGCAGTGATGGCCGAAGGTCACAGGCTGCGCCGTCTGCATGTGGGTAAAGCCCGGCATCACGGTCGCGGCATGATGCTCGGCGCGCGTCAGGAAGGCGGCGATCAGCCCCTTCAGCGCCTCGGCGACGCGGTGCAGTTCATCTTTGACCCAGAGCCGGAAATCCAGCGCCACCTGGTCGTTGCGCGAGCGCGCCGTGTGCAGACGGCCCGCCGCTGGCCCGATCAGTTCGGCCAGCCGCGCCTCGATGTTCATGTGGATGTCCTCGAGCCGGGTCGAGAATTCGAAATCGCCCGCCTCGATCTCTGCCAAAATCGTGTTCAGCCCGTGAGCGATTTTTTCTTGATCCTGGCGCTCGATAATGCCCGTCTCGGACAGCATCTCGGAATGCGCGATCGAGCCGCGAATGTCCTGGGCGTAGAGCTTTTTGTCGAAACCGATCGAGGCGTTAATCGCCTCCATGATCGCGGCAGGGCCCGAGGCAAAACGTCCGCCCCACATGGCGTTGCTGGCCTTCTTGTCGCTCATCGTGCTAACCGGGCTCCGGAGATTGAACTGAAAATGGCTGATCGAAAGAAACTGATACCTGTCCCGCGGCTGCTGGCCGTGGCCGCGCTTGCGGGGGCGTTGGCAGGCGCCGTGGCGGTATATGTCAGCGCGACCCTGTCTGGCAACAACGCCCCGCCAACGGCGGCTGGCGCGGTCGTCGCCGCGGACGCCAATTCCAGGCTCTGCGCCGCAAAAGCCGACCGCGCCAAGACCGTGGCGGCGGCCGCTACCGGCGAAGTTGCGGCGATGCTTTCGGCCG
>NZ_AHAM01000045.1 GCF_000236565.1 Mesorhizobium alhagi CCNWXJ12-2
CCGGCCGGCGAATCGATGCGGCCCATCCGGGATGTCGCGGTCACCTGGCCATCATGCGACAGCGACGGCGGCTCCACCGGAACGCGTTCGCCGCGCGCGCGTGCGCGGCTCCACTCCGAAACCAGGCTGGCTTCCTTGAGACCGGCGATGGTCGGCTTGGGCGCCGGCACGTTCGAGTTGACGGCGCTCGAAAAGGCGGCCTCATAGGTCGACCGATAGGACTGGTAGGCGGTCCTCAGCGAGTCCGGCTGGGTGAAGGGCGGGCAGGCGTCGCTTGCCGAGCCGAATTGGGCGCCGGCCGCGGGAATGCGGTTGAAGACATAGCGTTTTTCGCAGACATCGACCTTCGGCGGCACCTTGGTGATCTCGAAATGGTCGTAGCCTTCCTTCAGCATGGTCCAGAACTCGTAGTTCGGATCGTTGCGGTAGCGCGCCATGTTGGCGGCCGTCATGCGGAAGGGAAACGCCTGTATCTGGAATTCGGTCTGGCCGCCCTGGAAGGCATCTCGGCCGAAGGCGTAGATCTCCTCGATCTGCGCGTCGGTCATCGAATAGCAGCCCGACGAGGAGCAGGCGCCGTGCACCATCAGATTGGAGCCGGTGCGGCCGTGCGCGCGGTCAAAGGCGTTGGGGTAGCCCATGTTGAAGGCGAGGTGATAGTTCGACCTCGGGTTCATCTGGTGCGGCTTCACCGAATAGAACCCTTCGGGCGCCTGGCGGTCGCCCTCGATGAATTTGGGGCCGAGCTTGCCCGACCATTTGCAGATGTCGTACGCCGCGATCATGTCGTAGCGGCCATTGGTCTTCTGCTTCCAGATCTCGACCTTGCCCTCTTCCTTGAACACGCGCGCCATGACCGGCGAATTGCGAGGCATGCCCTTGGCCTTCATCTGCGCCAGGATCTTGGCCGGCAGCTGCTTCTTGGCCTGGGGTGAAATGTCCTCGAAGGTGGTCGATCCGTTGCAGCCCGCCACGGCGAGCATGGCAAGCAGCAGTCCAGCGCGGGCGATATTGGCAATCATCGGCATGAGTAGTCTTCGTTCCGTCGTACTGACCGTACCGCGGTCCCCCGCCGGTCCAGTCCAATGGTCGCGACCGTAAGCCCGTTAACCTTGAAATTTGATTACCGCAAGCGGCAAGAACAGACTCTCCGACCGTTCATTGACATAAAGCTGGCGGCATTTTTGTGGCGAAATCTGGGAGCATTGCCACAAAGATCGCTCAAGGCTGCGTCAAATCAGAGGCTGCGGCCGATCGCCAGGTACTTCTCGCGGCGGTGTTCGCGGAAATCCATGTTCTGCGATCCGAACTCGCGCAGGCTCTTGGCGATCTGGTCGCCGGTGGCGCTGATCACCGCTTCGGGTCCGCGATGCGCCCCGCCCAGCGGCTCGGGGATGATCGCATCGATGATCTTCATGCCGAGAAGATCCTGGGCGGTGATCTTCATGTTGGTCGCCGCGTCCTTGGAGCGGGTCGTGTCGCGCCACAGGATCGAGGCTGCGCCCTCCGGCGAGATCACCGAATAGATGGCGTGCTCCAGCATGTAGACGCGGTTGGCGGTGGCAATGGCGATGGCGCCGCCCGAGCCGCCTTCGCCGATCACCACGGAGACCGAAGGCGATCGCATGGAAAGACATGCCGAGGTGGAGCGGGCGATGGCCTCGGCCTGGCCGCGCTCTTCCGCGCCGACGCCGGGATAGGCGCCGGCGGTGTCAACCAGCGTCACCATCGGTATGCCGAAGCGGTCGGCGAGTTCCATGATGCGCACCGCCTTGCGATAGCCTTCCGGCCGCGGCGAACCGAAATTGTGCTTGAGGCGGCTCTTGGTGTCGGAGCCCTTTTCCTGGCCCATCACGGCGATCGGCTCGCCGCGAAACCGTGCGAAGCCGCCGACGATGGCGTTGTCCTCGCCGAAAGCGCGGTCGCCGGCCAGTGGCGTGAAGTCGGTGAACAGCGACCCGATATAATCGAGGCAGTGCGGCCTGTCCGCATGGCGCGCGACCTGGACTTTCTGCCATGGAGTCAAGGATTTGTAGATGTCGCGCAGGGCTTCCTGCACACGCTTCTCCAGCCTTGCGATCTCGTCGCCGACATCGACCGCCTCGCCGTTCTCCGCGAGCTTCTTCAGCTCCAGGATTTTGCCTTCGAGATCGGCAACCGGTTTTTCGAAATCGAGATAATTATACATGCGCAAGCGGACCGAATTGCCTGAAGAGAAATGGCCGTTACCCTAGACCGACGGCTTTTGGGCCGCGAAACGTGCCCTCACATAGCGTCAGCCCGATCTATCGGCAAGCGGGTGATGATCGTTGACCAGCCGCACCAGCCTTTCCTCAAGCACGTGAGTGTAAATTTGCGTCGTCGAAATATCGGAGTGGCCGAGCAATTGCTGGACCGCGCGCAGGTCCGCGCCGTTCTGCAGGAGGTGGCTGGCGAAGGCGTGGCGGATGACGTGCGGCGATATTTTCGCGGCGGCGATGCCGGCGCGGGCGGCAAGCGCCTTGAGTTCGCGCGCGAACACCTGGCGCGGCAGATGCCCGCTTTCCGAGGAGGCGGGAAATAGATAGGGGCTCTCGGCCAACGCCGGCGTGGCGTTGCGCACCTCCATCCAGGCGCGCATGGCGGCGCGCGCCTTGGCCGACAGCGGCACCATACGTTCCTTGTTGCCCTTGCCGCGAACGATGAAGTAGCGCTCGTCGCGCAGCGCGACGTTTACCGGCAGGCCGACCAGCTCGGAAACGCGCAGGCCCGTCGCGTAGAGCACCTCGACCAGCGCATGCATGCGCCTGGCGGCGAGAAGCGATCCGTGGCCGGGAGAGTCATCGGCGGCTTCCAGCGCCGCCCGGTCGAGCAAACGGCTGGTCTCGGCCACGCTCATCGTCTTCGGCAGCGGCCGGTCCTTCCTGGGGCTGTCCAGCGTTCCGGTCGGGTCGTCGGCGCGCAGCCCTTCGGCGTACAGGAACTTGTAGAACTGGCGTAGCGCCGAAAGCTTGCGGGCTTGCGAGGTCGGGGCGAAGCCGCGCGAGGCGATGTCTCCGAGATAGGCGCGGATCGCGCCCGCATCGGCCTCCGCCAGCCGGCCGCCGAGCTGCTCGGCGGCGTCTTCGAGGTCGCGGCGGTAGGAGGAAAGCGTGTTTTCGGCAGCGCCGCGCTCGGCGCTCATCATTTCCAGGAAGGCCTCGATGCGCGCGGCGCTGCGCATGATTATTGTCGCGGCTTCGGGTTGAGCTTCTCGGTCGGGACGCGGACCGACATCTCGCCCTTCTTCGGCTCGACATACATGACCAGCGCAAACATCGCGCCATAGACCAGTCCGGCCAGTATGCCCAAGGTCACCAGAAACCGGATTAATGTCGGCATAAATAAGCTCGTCCGAATATGTATGCGTCCCGTTCCGTTATGGGACGGAGGGCAGGTCAGTTCAAGGGGCGAGCGCCGATAGCGCGGCCGGCGCTTGACGCAAACCGCCTTTTCATGTCGAAACGCCGCAAGAGCGGAGGGTCCGATTTTTCATGGATTGGGCTCCAGAGGGCCGGATGGGTACAGACGCGCTAAATCCGACGGCGGGCAGCCAGGCCGAGGTGCTCAAGCATCTCGGGCAGCGCTCCATCGTCTTTGTTGGACTGATGGGCGCCGGCAAGACCGCCATCGGCCGCAAGGTGGCGGCGGCGCTCGGCCTACCCTTCACCGACAGCGACCAGGAGATCGAAAGCGTTTCGCGCATGACGGTGCCCGAACTCTTCGAGCGCTATGGCGAGGCCGAGTTCCGGGCGCTGGAGCAGCGGGTCATCCTGCGCGTGCTGGAAAACGGCCCGCAAGTGCTGTCCACCGGAGGCGGGGCGTTCATGAATGGGCAGACCCGCGCCGCGATCGAGGCGAACGGCGTCTCGGTCTGGCTGAAGGCCGATCTCGACACGCTGATGGAGCGCGTCGCCAAGAAGCAGAATCGGCCGCTGCTCAAGAATCCCGATCCGCGCGGGGTACTGGAAAGGCTGATGATCGAGCGCTATCCGGTCTATGCGCTGGCGGCGCTGACCGTGCCGACGCGCGACGAACGCAGGGACGTGATCGCCGCCGAGGTAATCGAGGCGCTGCACCAGCATTTCGGACAGGCCGCCTCCAACAACTCTCCGAAGGACAGGACATGAGCGCAGACGCGGTGACGGTGGAGGTCGGGCTCGGCACGCGGAGCTACGACATACTGATCGGTCCGGGCCTGATCGGGCGCGCCGGCGAAGAGATCGCAAGACGCCTGCCGGGCATCCGCGCGGCCATCGTCAGCGACGAGAACGTCGCCGCCCACCATCTCGGCGCATTGTCGGAAAGCCTTTCCCGAAGCGGCATCGAATCGACCTCGATCATGCTTCCGGCCGGCGAGAAAACCAAGAATTTCGATGCGCTGCAGCAGGTTGTCGATGGCATCCTGGCAGCGCGGTTGGAGCGTGGTGACGCGGTGATCGCGCTCGGCGGCGGCGTTATCGGGGATCTCGCCGGCTTCGCCGCCGGCATTGTCAGGCGAGGGATGAATTTCGTCCAGATGCCCACTTCGCTGCTGGCGCAGGTCGATTCCTCCGTCGGCGGCAAGACCGGCATCAACACGGCGCATGGGAAGAACCTCGTCGGCGTCTTCCACCAACCGCGACTGGTGCTGGCCGACACCGGCGCGCTCGACACCCTGCCCGCGCGCGAATTCCGCGCCGGCTATGCGGAAGTAGCCAAATACGGTCTCATCGACCGCCCGGATTTCTTCGCCTGGCTCGAGAAAAATTGGCAGGAAGTGTTCGACGGCGGGCCGGCGCGCACCGAAGCCATCGCGCAATCCTGCAGCGCCAAGGCCGAGGTCGTGGCCCGCGACGAGTTCGAGACCGGCGACCGGGCGCTGCTCAATCTCGGCCACACATTCGGCCACGCTCTGGAGGCGGCGACCGGTTATGACGGCGCCCGTCTCGTGCATGGGGAGGGCGTCGCCATCGGCATGGCTTTGGCGCACCGGTTCTCGGCCCGGCTCAACCTCGCCAGCCACGACGACGCGGCGCGCGTCGAAGCGCATCTCACCGCCGTCGGCCTGCCTTGGCGAATGGCCGACATTCCAGGCCCGCTGCCAGACGCCGAGCGCCTGCTCGGCTATATCGCGCAGGACAAGAAGGTGTCGCGCGGGGCGCTAACCTTCATCCTGACGCATGGTGTCGGTCAATCCTTCATCGCTAGGGATGTTCCCGCATCCGAAGTGCTCTCCTTCCTTCGGGAGAACCATCCCGGATGAGCGCGGACAGAGACGCTGTTGTTTGCCCCTCACCCTCACTCTTACCCTTTCCCCGTGATCCTTCGACAAGCTCAGGACAGGGAGAGGGGGGCGCCGGCGTTGCGGCCATCTCTCCTCTCCCCGTTCTTACGGGGAGAGGATGCCGGCAGGCAGGTGAGGGGCAGCGCCGGCTCTGGAAGGTCTCATTCCAATGACCGCCGGCTGGATAGTCGCCGGCATTCTGATCGCGCTGATCCTCCTGGCGATCATCTTCCGCGCCCGGCTCCTCGCGATGTTCGGCCTCGAACTCAGCCGGATCGAGCCGCCGCTTTCGGCGCATGAGGAATTGCGCGAGACGGTCGCCGACCTGCACCGGGAGGGCGGCGTGGTGAAGCAGGACCGCGACCGCATGGGCGCGCTGCTCGATTTGCACGAGCTCGAAGTCTCCGACGTCATGGTTCATCGCCTGAACATGCGCTCGGTCAATGCCGACAACCCGCCCGAAGCGGTGGTGCGCGAGATACTGCAGAGCCCGCATACCCGCATGCCGCTGTGGCGCGGCTCGTTCGACAACATCGTCGGCGTGCTGCACGCCAAGGATCTGCTTCGCGCGCTGAACGATGTCGGTAACGATTTTTCGCAGATCGACGTGATGAAGATCGCCGCGAAGCCGTGGTTCGTGCCGGATACGACGACGCTTCAGGACCAGCTCAACGCCTTCCTGCGCCGCAAAGCGCATTTCGCGATCGTGGTCGATGAATATGGCGAGGTCGAAGGGCTGGTCACGCTGGAGGACATCATCGAGGAGATCGTCGGCGAGATCGCCGACGAGCACGACATCGACATGCAGGGCGTCAAGCAGGAGGCCGACGGCTCGGTGGTGGTCGACGGCGCGGTGCCGATCCGCGACCTGAACCGGGCGCTCGACTGGGAACTCCCCGACGACGAAGCGGTCACCATCGCCGGCCTGGTCATCCACGAGACGCAGTCGATCCCCGAGGAGAAGCAGGCCTTCACCTTCCACGGCAAGCGATTCGTGGTGATGAGGCGCGAAAGAAACCGCATCACCCGGCTCAGGATCAAGTCGGCGGTGGAGGGGTAATTCGTCTAATGCGACCATAGTCATTGACCATAGTCACATCTCACGATACAGTCGCCGGCCGACAAAAAGGTGACGCATGACCACCCATGTATCGAAGTCGCAGTTCAAGGCGAAGGCGCTGGAATATTTTCGGCAAGTCGAGACCAGTGGCGAGCCGATTATCGTGACAGACCACGGCAAGCCGGCTTTGGAAATCCGGCGGGTCGAGGAGAAGAAGCGTGATCCTTTTGAGATTTTGAAAGGATCGGTGCTGCGCTATGACGATCCCTTCGAGCCTGTGGGCGTCGAGGACTGGGAAGCCCTCAAGTGATCGTCCTGGATACCCATGCGCTTGTCTGGTGGATGGACAAAAATAATTCAAAGCTATCGGCCAGTGCGCTCCAATCCATTGAGAACGGATTGAGCCGGGACCGTGTCCGGGCATCCTCAATTTCCGCCTGGGAAATCGCGATGCTGGTGTCAAAAGGCAAGCTTGAACTGTCGATGGATGTGTCGCGCTGGCTTGATACGGCCGGAGAGATCGAGGGGTTTGGCTTTGTCCCCGTCGACAATCGGGTTGCAGTGCAGAGCCTTTCGCTCCCTGGCGACTTTCATGCTGATCCTGCGGACCGGATTATCGTAGCGCTTGCACGTGAGTTGGCCGCTTCGCTGGTGACAGCCGACGAGAAGATTCGGCGTTATCCGCACGTCCAGACGATCTGGTAGACCGCCGCCCTCACCACCTCGTCTTCTCGCCCGGCGCGGAGGGCTCGATCGCCAGCGCGTGCAGCCCGGCGTCGAATTCGCCGGCCAGCGCCGCGTTCACCGCGCGGTGGCGCTCGATGCGGCTCATGCCGGTGAATTTCGGCGACACGATCCGGATGCGGAAATGCGTCTCGCCCTTGCCGTCGAATTCGGCGTGGTGGCCGCCGACGACGTGGTGATGCCCGGCATGCAGATGGCTCTCGTTGATGACCATCAGCCGCTCCGGCGCAAACGCCTCTTTCAGTTTCGCTTCCATCGTCGCCGCTATGGACATTGCCGTCTCCTTCGCCCACATGTGTCGGCGCCGCCATAAAAAACACTGAACTCCCGGAGATTAATCCGCGATTCAGCGGTTAGGGCGATCCTCGCCGAAATGTCAATTCTTGTTTCGCATCGCGAACACCCCATAAATGGGTCGAGATGAGTACCTATTCGAAATATTTCGAAAAGATTCGCGTGCGCCCCGACCGCAAGGCGGCGGAGGCGGAACCGCGCGCGCCGATCTGCCAGTGGGACGGCTGCAGCGAGGCCGGCACGCATCGCGCGCCGGTCGGCCGCATGAAGGAAGGCGAGTACTTCAAATTCTGCTTCGAGCATGTGCGCGAGTACAATAAGGGCTTCAACTATTTTTCCGGCGTGCCGGATTCGGAGATCGCACGGTTCCAGAAGGAGGCGTTGACCGGCCACCGGCCGACCTGGGCCATTGGCTCCAACGGCAATGCACGCTCCTCGCCGGATTTCGCCACCAAGCGCTCCGGCCGCGCCGGCTACTACAACCGCGTGCGCGATCCGTTCAACCTGTTCGACGGTCCGCGCGACCGCTCGGAACCGCGCGAGCGCAAGGCCAAGCCGCTTGAGGCCAAGGCGCTGGAAACGCTTGGTCTAACCGTCAAGGCGACTGGCGCGGAAATCAAGGCGCGCTATAAGGAACTGGTGAAGCGCCACCATCCCGACGCCAATGGCGGCGACAGGGGTTCGGAAGACCGGTTCCGCGATGTGCTGCAGGCTTATCGCGTGCTCAAACAAGCGGGTTTGTGTTAGACCGCTGTTCTGCTAAAGACCGCGCCCGAGAGAGAAGAGAGATTGCCAGCGAAGGGTGATGCTTTCGCGCGTGGAGATTGATGGTCTAGATGAATAAAGTCGATCGCGATATCGCAAACCTTCCCGACACCACAGTGTCAGTCAAGCAAACCTTCGGCTTCGAATCAACGATGGTGGTGCCGGCCTATTCGGCCGCCGACGCGCATGTGCCGGATATCGATCCCGACTATTTGTTCGACAAGCAGACGACGATAGCGATCCTGGCGGGCTTCGCCTACAACCGCCGCGTCATCGTTTCAGGCTATCACGGCACCGGCAAGTCGACCCATATCGAGCAGGTCGCGGCACGACTCAACTGGCCCTGCGTGCGCGTCAACCTCGACAGCCATGTCAGCCGTATCGATCTCGTCGGCAAGGACGCAATCGTGGTCAAGGACGGCATGCAGGTCACGGAATTCCGCGACGGCATCCTGCCCTGGGCCTACCAGCACAATGTCGCGCTGGTGTTCGACGAATACGACGCCGGCCGCCCCGACGTGATGTTCGTGATCCAGCGCGTGCTGGAATCGGCCGGCCGCCTGACGCTGCTCGACCAGAGCCGGGTGATCCGCCCGCATCCGGCGTTCCGGCTGTTCGCCACCGCCAATACGGTCGGCCTCGGCGACACCACCGGCCTCTATCACGGCACGCAGCAGATCAACCAGGCGCAGATGGACCGCTGGTCGATCGTCACCACGCTCAACTATCTGCCGCACGACGATGAGGCCGCGATCGTGCTGGCCAAGGCCAAGCACTACCGCAACGACAAGGGCCGTGAGATCGTGGGCAAGATGGTGCGCGTCGCCGACATGACCCGTTCGGCCTTCATGAACGGTGATCTGTCGACGGTGATGAGCCCGCGTACGGTCATTATGTGGGCAGAGAACGCCGAGATCTTCGGCGATGTCGGCATGGCGTTCCGGCTGACCTTCCTCAACAAATGCGACGAACTCGAACGCACCATCGTGGCCGAGTTCTACCAGCGCGCCTTCGGCGAGGAACTGCCGGAGAGCGCGGCGAACGTGGTGCTGGGATAATTCAGGACGTCGATGGCGGGTCCCGGAGACAACACACGCAACAAGCCCAAGACGGGCGGCGACGCCGATGTGTTCAAGCGCGCGGTGACGGTCTGCATGCGCGCGATTTCCGGCGATCATGAGCTGGAAGTCGGCTTCGCCAAGGACAAGCCGGCGCTTGCAGGCAACCGCGCCCGGCTGCCCGAAATGCCGAAGAAGGCGACCGCGACCGATATTTCGGTGACCCGGGGCCTGGGCGATTCCATGGCGCTGAAGCGCGCCTGCCACGATCTTCGCATCCACTCGAAATTCGCGCCGGAAGGCAAGCAGGCGCGCGCCGTCTATGACGCGATCGAGCAGGCCCGCGTCGAGGCCATCGGCTCTCGCGCGATGACCGGCGTCGCCGACAATATCGGCTCGATGCTGGAGGACAAATACGCCAAGGCCAATCTCGCCGACGTCCGCGACCAGGCCGACGCGCCGATCGAGGAGGCGCTGGCGCTGATGGTGCGCGAGAAGCTGACTGGCCGCGCCGCGCCCAAGAGCGGCGAGCGGATGGTCAATCTCTGGCGCAGATGGGTGGAGGACAAGGCCGGGGCCGATCTCGACGGGCTGGCCGGCAAGCTCGACGACCAGCAGGCCTTCGCCCGGGTCGTGCGCGAGATGCTCGCCTCCATGGAGATGGCCGAGGAACTCGGCGACGACCTCGAGAGCGAAGAGGCCGAAGAGAACGACGAGAACCAGCCGCAGGGCGAGGAAAACAGCGAGGAAGGCGGCGAGGACGATTCCGGCGCCGAACAGTCGCAAGCGGAGGATGCCGAAGCCGCTTCCGAGGAGGAGCAGCAGGGCGAGATGGAAGCCTCCGACGCCACCGCGGAAGATGTTTCCGACGACGAGGACGCCGACGCCGAGACGCCGGGCGAGGCCAGGCGCAAGGACAATCCCTTCGCCGATTTGCCGCGGCAGATAGACTACAAGGTCTTCACCACAGCTTTCGACGAGACGGTGGGCGCGGAAGAGCTTTGCGACGAGGAAGAACTCGACCGCCTGCGCGCCTTCCTCGACAAGCAACTCGCCAATCTGCAGGGCGTCGTCGGCCGCCTCGCCAACCGGCTGCAGCGCCGCCTGATGGCGCAGCAGAACCGCTCCTGGGATTTCGACCTCGAAGAGGGTTATCTCGATCCGGCGCGACTGGTGCGCGTGGTCATCGATCCGATGCAGCCGCTCTCCTTCAAGCAGGAGCGCGACACCAAGTTCCGCGACACGGTGGTGACGCTGGTGCTCGACAATTCCGGCTCGATGCGCGGCCGGCCGATCACGGTCGCGGCGACCTGCGCCGACATTCTGGCGCGCACGCTGGAACGTTGCGGCGTCTCGGTCGAGATCCTCGGCTTCACCACCCGCGCCTGGAAGGGCGGGCAGGCGCGCGAGAAATGGCTGAAAGACGGCAAGCCGCCCAATCCGGGCCGCCTCAATGATCTGCGCCACATCATCTACAAGTCCGCCGATGCACCGTGGCGGCGGGCCAGGCGCAATCTCGGCCTGATGATGCGCGAGGGCCTTCTCAAGGAAAACATCGACGGCGAGGCGCTGCTCTGGGCGCATCAGCGCCTGATAGCGCGGCCCGAGCAGCGCAAGATCCTGATGATGATTTCGGACGGCGCGCCGGTTGACGATTCGACGCTGTCGGTCAATCCGGGCAATTACCTGGAGCGGCACCTGCGCGCGGTGATCGAGCTTATCGAGACGCGCTCGCCCGTCGAGCTTCTGGCCATCGGCATCGGCCACGACGTGACGCGCTACTACCGCCGCGCCGTCACTATCGTCGATGCCGAGGAGCTTGCCGGCGCGATGACCGAGCAGCTCGCCTCGCTGTTCGGCGAGGAGAACGTCCGCGAGACCCGCCGCGGCGGGCTCAGGCGGGCGGGATGAGCGGAACCCCGAACTTGGTCGCACCCCCCTCTGGCCTGCCGGCCATCTACCCCTCAAGGGGGGAGATCAGTCTGCCGTTTCGATTTCGCCAATCGCCGGCGTTGCAGAACGGGCGGAAAGATCAAAACCGCCAATCTCCCCCCTTGAGGGGGAGATGGCCGGCAGGCCAGAGGGGGGTCTGTGCATGGTTCGCGAAAGCGCTCGTTGCATTCGCGCTCGCCGTCTCGCCAGCCCTCGCCCAATCCTCTCCCCTCGAACAAATCGAAATCTCCGCCCGCCCGATCACGCAATTTCACATCGGGCGCGAGGAAAAAAGATTCGGGCCGCTGGAATTTGTCGGCGGGCTCGAACTCACCTCTTCCTCACGCGACCTCGGCGCGCTTTCGGCCTTTCGCTTCACCACCCCCGGCGCGGATTTAATCGGCGTCGCCGATACCGGCTTCTGGTTCTTCGGAACCATCGCCCGCGACGCCGAACTGCGCCCTGAAGGCATGAAGAATTTCCGCATGACCCAGATGGTCGACGAGAGCGGACAATCCGTCGATCGGAAATGGCTGGTCGACGCCGAGGGGCTGGCGGTCAAGGACGGCGTCGCTACCGTCGGCTTCGAACGCAACCACCGCATCGCGCAGTTCAGGATCGAGCCGGACGGCATGAAAGCCGCCTTTGGCCAGCTGAATTTTCTGGTTCCAGCCAACGAACTGCGCCAGAACCGCGGCTTCGAAACCGTCGCGCATTCCCATCCGCAGGGGCAGCACGAGGGCGGGCTGATCATCGTTTCGGAGAAGAGCCTCGACAAGAAGGGTAACATCTTCGCCGCGATCATCGAGGGGCCGAACCGGGGTGTTTTCACGGTGAAGCGCAACGGCAATTTCGACATCACCGACGGCGCCTTCCTGCCCGACGGCGACCTCCTGCTGCTGGAGCGCAGCTACACGATGGCGGAAGGCGTCAAGATGCGCCTGCGACGCATCTACGGCGAGTCGATCGCCAGAGGCGCCGTTGCCGACGGGCCGGTTCTGCTCGAAGCCGACATGAGCTACCAGATCGACAATATGGAAGGCCTCGACATCTGGCGGCGCGGCGACGGCGCGCAGGTCGTGTCGCTGATTTCCGACGACAACCACTCCATCCTGCAGCGCAATCTCTATCTGGAGTTCATCCTGCACGAGGATTGAGGGCGGCGCCCTCCGTGCCGGGCTCGGGATAGAACTGCCTGGCCGTTCCTTCGGCGAACCAGCCCGGCAGCGACCAGCGGTCTGGAATATGCTCCCGCGCCCAGATCGCCAACTGCTGAAGAACCGGCAGAAAATCCGCTCCCCGCTCGGTCAAGTGATATTCGAAGCGCTCCGGGTTGTGCTGATATGCGCGCTTCGTGATCAGCCCGTACTCCTCCAGCCGGGCGAGCCGGTCGGCCAGGATATTGGTCGAGATTTTCTCGGTGATGTCGGCGAGCTCGTTATAGCGGTGGCGGCCGGCAAAGATCGTCCGCAGCACCACCAGGCTCCATTTGTCGCCCACCAAATCGAGCGCCGAGGCGACGGGACACGGAGACCGGAACTGTGGATACACCAAGGCGCACCTATCAACTTTCATATTGCAAGTGACTTCGATATATGGTTCCATGACATGACTTGCAAAACAAAAGTCACTTGGACCGGCGGATCGGCGGGCGGTGAATCCGGGCCGGTCGTATCGACGGGGAGGAGAGTGATGAAACGCTACGTCTTGCCGGTGCTCGCCTACGTCATTCCGACTTTTGCGCTCGGCTATGTTTGGCACCTGATCCTCTTCGACAGCTACTATAAGGCGCTGCAGATCTATCGCGAAGAAATCATCGTGCCGTTCGGCTTCGTCTCGATGCTGATCCAGGCGGCGATCTTCGCCTACATCTTCGAAAGGGTTTTCGCCGGAACCGCCGACGGCTGGCTGGCGCGAGGGCTGCGTTACGCCGCGCTCGGAGCTATGCTTTCATGGAGCTACACGACCATCGCCGTCGCGGCCAAGAATGTGATGACCTCTGTTCCGGACTATCTCGTCATCGAGACGGCATTCACCGTCGTCCAGTGGCTTATCGTCGGTCCGCTGACGTCGCTCGCTTTCGAAGCCGCGCGCAGGACGAGGCCGGCGCTGTCTTAGCCGGACCTACTCTTATCGCGCCGTATTGATCGCGATCCAGATCACATGCCGGGCGCCGCGCCTGCCATTGGCGCGTGTCCTGATCTCCTCGACGGAGAATCCCGCGTCGCGCAGACGCCGGGTGAAGCCGGCGTCCGGCCCGGATGACCATACCGCCAGCAGGCCTCCCGGCCGCAGGGCGGTGCGCGCTGCGCTCAGACCGGCTCTGTCATAGAGCGCGTCATTGGCCTTGCGGGAAAGCCCTTCGGGGCCGTTGTCGACATCGAGCAGGATCGCGTCGTAGCGCGCCGCACCCGATCGTATCAGGCCGCTCACATCGGTCTCGCGGATCGTCACGCGTGGGTCGTCGAGGCTGCCGTCGAATATCTCGGCCATCGGACCTCGCGCCCAGGCAACGACGGCGGGCGCGAGTTCGGCGACGGTGACGCGCGCATCGTCACTGAGTTCGGCGAGGGCGGCGCGCAGCGTAAAGCCCATGCCGAGCCCGCCGATCAAAAGATGCGGTTCCTTGCGGCCGCGGATCCTGTCGCAGGAAAGTTTTGCCAGTGCCTCCTCGGAGCCGCTGAGCCGGCTGTTCATCAGTTCGTTGGTGCCGAGCATGATCGAGAATTCAGCGCCGCGCCTCTTGAGGCGAAGCTCTCCTCCGTCGGGGATTTTCGCGGAATCGAGCTGGACCCAGGGAATCACGAATTGCCGTCCTAAGCTACCGCCGGCTGGCTCCAGCGCGCGGCGATCAGGCGATAGGGGATCAGCGCGAAGACGGCGATCAGGAGCTTCACTGCGAGATCGCCCAACGCCCATGACATCCAGCGCGCCGCCTCGACCGGCAGCACGCCCAGCAGCGGCGCGGCCTCCAGTGCGAACGCGTCGTCAGGGCCGATGAAAGCAAAGGCGCTGGAGAAGGCGACGGTGAAGAACATAGCGGTGTCGAGCACCGATCCGGCGAGCGAGCCGATGACCGGCGCGCGCCACCAGGACTGCCGGCGCAGCCGGTTGAAGACGGTGATGTCGAGAAGCTGCGCCAACAGGAAGGCCGAGCCGGATGCGATCGCGATGCGCGCCAGCCGGTCGGCCGCGGTATCGAAGCCGATCAGCCCGTAGCGGAACATCAGCGGCGGAATGAGGATCGAGCAGGCGACCGCCACCATGAAGCCGGCGAACACCACGCGGCGCGCCATTTCGGGGCCGTAGCGGCGGTTCGCGAGGTCGGTGACCAGGAAGGCGAACGGATAGGTGAAGGCGCCCCAGGTCAGCAGGTCTGCGAGCGACAAGGCGCCGATCTGCCCCGCGACGGGGAACTGGACCAGGATGTTCGATGCCACGACGACAAGCGCCATGACAGCCACGAAGGGCAAATATGCGGAAGAGAATTTCATTTTTTTAACCTGGGTGATGGAACCAGGGAGCGGTCTTGAAAGACGGCGCTCCGGGAAGCGGAACTTGGCCAATTCGACCGTGTCGAAGCCGGCCAAGGCCCGGGCGGTTGTCCCCCGCCCGAAACTGCGAGTTAGGCGGCGGCCTGTTCGGCGGCCTTCTTGGCGATCTGCTTCTTCAACAGGCGCGCGCGCTGCGAAAGCTCGGCGACGTCGGCCTTGGCCAGGAAGGCATCGAGGCCGCCGCGATGTTCGACGGTGCGAAGCGCGTTGGCCGAAATGCGCAGGCGCACATTCTGGTTCAGCGCCTCGGAGATCAGCGTCACGTTGACGAGATTGGGCAGGAAGCGGCGACGCGTCTTGTTGTTGGCGTGGCTCACATTGTTGCCGGACATAACGGCCTTGCCGGTCAGTTCACAAGCGCGGGACATTTCGGTTACCTTCAGGTCTCGAACGGCCATTGATCGTAGCGCACCAAGAAGGGTGGCGCGCAGCCTCATCAAGCGGCCTCATGGAAAAGTTGGCGTTCCATAGTGGCATTTCGGCGAGGCGTCAAGCCGCAACCGAGCCACAGTGGCGGCCAAGGCATTCACACTAATGCCGGAATTTCTCGCTTCAACCAAGAGCACAGGGACATTTCGCGGGCGCCATGCTGCCCCATCATAAGGACGTCGCGCCATGGCGGGACTTTTCCAGGCACTCCTGGTCGCGCTGGTGGTGACCGTGCCCGCCCCGCGCAAGGAAGGGCTGCAATCCTTCAGCGCCGACTACTCCGTGACGTTCCTTGGCATTCCCGTTGCGCATTCCCGGTTCAACAGCACTTTCGAGAGGAACTCATTCTCGGTGAAGGGCGTGGCTTCGGCTGCCGGTCTGGCGCAGCTTTTCGACGACACGCAAGGCTCGGTGTCGGCGTCTGGCCGCTTTGCCGGCAGGCAGACGCAACCGACCGCATTCCGCGTCGACTATACCGAGGGCAAGAAATCCAAAATGACCTCTATTCGCTTCAAGGGCGGCTCCGTCACAAAAACGGAAAACGTGCCTCCGCCGAAGAAGCGTGGAAAGGACTGGGTGCCGCTCAGCAACGCGCATTTGCGCACCGTCACCGATCCGCTCTCGGCGACGCTGGTCCGCGCCGACAGCCTCGGCGACGTCTGCGGCCGGACGATCAAGATCTATGACGGCGAATTGCGCTTCGACCTGACGCTCACCCACGAATCGACCGGCAGCATGGCGATCGATGGCTGGGAGGGGGAGACGGTCACCTGCAGCGTCCGTTTCAAGCCGGTCGCCGGCTATCGCAAGGGCCGCAAGGCGCTGGACTATCTGAAAAACCGCAGCCGCATGACGATCACGTTTGCGCCGCTCGGCACGACCGGGGTATATGGCCCCGTCCGCGCCACGGTCGGCACGCAGATCGGCACGATCACCGTCCAGGCGCGAAGGTTCGAAGCCACGAAATAGCGCGGATGCCGCGCGCCAGGGATGTGAAGCATGGGGCGCGCCACGCTGATCGGCTTTTCGGCAGTCGCAATGTGGGCGTTGCTGGCGCTATTCACGGACGCATCCGGCGCGGTGCCGCCGTTTCTGCTCTCGGCCATCACATTCGCGATCGGTACGCTGGTCGGGCTCGTCGCGCGGCTGTTCATGCCGGCTCCGGCGCGGCGTGAAAAAATCCCGCCGCAGGTGTGGATCATCGGCATTGGCGGCCTGTTCGGCTATCATTTCTTTTACTTCACGGCGCTCCGCAACGCGCCGGCGGTCGACGCCAGCCTGATCGCCTATCTGTGGCCGCTGCTGATCGTGCTCGGCTCGGCGCTGATGCCGGGCGAACGGCTGCGCTGGAACCATATCGCCGGCGCGCTGCTCGGCCTTGCCGGCACCTTCCTGATCGTCACCAAGGGTGGCGGGCTCGCCTTCGAGAGCCGCTATCTGTTCGGCTACGCTATGGCTGGGGCCTGCGCCTTCCTGTGGTCCGGCTATTCGCTTTTGTCGCGCCGTTTCGCCGCTGTTCCGACCAGCATCGTCACCTGGTTCTGCGCCGCGACCTCCGCACTGTCGCTAGTCTGCCACCTGGCGCTCGAACAGACCGTGCTTCCGTCGGGCGCGTCGCAATGGCTGGCTGTACTTGGTCTCGGCCTGATGCCGGTGGGCGCGGCTTTCTACGCCTGGGATTACGGCGTCAAGCGCGGCAACATCCAGGTCCTCGGCGCGGCGAGCTACGCGGCGCCCCTGCTCTCGACACTGGTGCTGGTCGTGGCCGGTTTCGCCGAGCCGACGCTCAACATCATCGCCGCCTGCGTGCTGATCACGTCCGGCGCGGTGCTGGCGGCGAAGTCGCTGCTGTTCGGCAAGGGCGCGGCGGCGAGACGGCGGGCCGAGGCATGATGCCGTTTGCCGGCGGGATAGAGGCGACGGCCAACGCGACGCTGCTCTTCTCGTTGGCCGCCGCCGTCGTCTACGGGCTGATCCTGAACACGCGCGAGACGCTGCTGCGCTCGGCCGTCAAGACGCTTGCCGTGGCGCTGCTGGCGGCGCTTGCCTTCACGCGGGGAGGGCCGCTCCTGCTGGTTGCGGCACTGGCGCTCAGCGCCTTCGGCGACGCCTTCCTGTCGCGCGACGGCGACAAGGCTTTCCTCGGCGGTCTAGCCAGCTTCCTTGCCGCGCACCTCGCCTATATCGCGCTGTTTTTCCTGGCGGGCGCGGGAGGGGAACTGCTTTGGCAGCCATGGCGGGCGGTCTTGGCCGTCGCCATGGTAGCATTTGCAACAACAATGCTCGCCATGCTGTGGCGGCGCGTCGGGCCGGATTTGCGTCTACCGGTCGCAGCCTACGCTGCGGCGATCCTGGGCATGGGCGTTTCGGCGCTGACGCTGGACAATGTCTGGGTCATCGCGGGCGCGGTGCTGTTCATGGCGTCCGACGGGCTGCTCGCCGCCGAAAAGTTTCTCGCCACCGCCATCTCCCCGCATCGCGAGTGGATGCGCTACGCCGTCTGGGCGCTGTATTACATGGCGCAGCTTTCGATCACGCTGGGGTTCCTGTTGTAGGCTCCCAGCCCGGCTCCGCCAGTTCGAACTGCGCGAATTCGAAGCCGGGCGCGACGGTGCAGCCGACAAGCGTCCACCCGCCGAGGCTTTTTGCCGTCTGCCACCATCCCGCCGGCACGACATGCTGCGGCCGCTCGCCGCCGAGAATATCCGGCCCGAGGCGATGGCTCGAAATGCCGCTGCCTTCCTCATGAACCGTAAGCTCGATCGGCGCGCCGGCATAGAAATGCCAGACCTCGGCGGCGTCCTTCACCCGGTGCCAGGCAGAAACATCGCCTTTTTCCAGCAGGAAGTAGATCGCCGTCGAATGGCCGCGGCCGGCGCCGTCGCGAAAAGTCTCGGCATACCAGCCGCCTTCAGGATGCCGCTTCATGCCGAGCGTCGCGATGATCTCGGCCGCCGACATCGCCATCAGAAAACGTCCTTGCGCTTGCGGATCTCGGCGAACACCTCTTCATCCGAAGCCGTTTCCATGCCGAGGTTGCGGCGGATCGTCGGATCGTGCCAGCGCAGGAACGGATTGGTCGCGAGTTCCTCGCCGATCGTGGTGGGCAGCGTCGGCTTGCCCTCCAGGCGCAGCCGGTCGATGTTTGCGGCGCGTTCCCTCAGCGCCGAATTGGTCGGATCGACGGAAAGCGCGAAGCGGGCGTTGGCCTGCGTATATTCATGGCCGCAATAGACAGTCGTTTCGGGCGGCAGCGCGGCGAGCTTCTTCAGCGATTGCAGCATCACCGGCGCCTTCGCCTCGAACAGCCGGCCGCAGCCCAGCGCAAACAGCGTGTCGGCCGTGAACGCCACCTTGGGCTTGGGAAACCAGTAGGAGACGTGGCCGGCGGTGTGGCCGGGCGTCGCGATGACGCGGATCTCCTCATCGCCGAACGGGATGACCGAACCGTCCTCGACCGTATCGTCGATGCCGGGAATTTTCGCGGCCTCCGCCTCCGGGCCGATAATGCGTAGTCCAAACCGCTGCTTCAGCGCCAGATTGGCCTCGACATGGTCGCTGTGATGGTGGGTCGTCAGGATCACCGTCGGCTTCCAGCCGGTGCGCTCGACTGCCGCCAGGATCGGCTGCTCCTGCGGCGCATCGATCAGCGCGGTCTCCCCGCTCGTCCCGTCATGCACGAGCACACCGAAATTGTCGCTCCGGCACATGAACTGGTCGATCTTCAACGGCATTCTCGCCTCCATACTTGCGGGGGACGATAGGGCGCTCGCAGGCCGGTGTCACCCCTGTCGTAGCCTTTGTTGAACTCGGCGGGCATCGCGGATACCGTCGCTGCCCATGAATTCGGACATCGTCGATCTGCGCTCCTTCTACGCAACCACGCTCGGCCGCATCGCCGAGCGGTCGATCGCGATGGCGCTTGCCTCGATATGGGCCAGGCTTCCCGACGAGCGCCTGGTCGGGCTCGGCTACACGCTGCCGTGGCTCGACCGCTTCGGCGCCGATGCAGAGCGCGTCTTCGCCTTCATGCCCGCGACGCAGGGAGCGGTCGTCTGGCCCGCCAATGGGCCTTCGGCGACGGCGCTGGTCTTCGACGAGGAACTGCCGCTGGTCGATTCCTCCGTCGACCGGATGCTGCTGGTCCATTCGCTCGAACATGCCGAAAACCCGCGCGAGACATTGAAGGAGATCTGGCGCGTGCTGGCGCCGGCCGGCCGGGTCGTCATCGTGGCGCCAAACCGCCGCGGCATCTGGGCGCGCTTCGAGCACACGCCCTTCGGCACCGGCCGGCCTTTCTCGCGCGCCCAGCTCAACGCGCTGCTGCGCGAGGCGAATTTCACCCCGTCGGCATGGTCGGAGGCGCTGCTCTTCCCGCCTTCGAAACGGCGCTGGGTGCTGCGCTTCCATAGCCTCCTCGAACGCACCGGCCGGCGCTGCTGGCCAATCTTTTCCGGCGTCATCGTGGTCGAGGCGCAGAAGCGGCTCTATCAGGGCCTGCCTGTCGCCAAGCGCGCCTCGCGTCGTGTCTTCGTGCCGGTGCTCACGCCTCAGGGGGCCCAGACCGCCAGGGTGCCGCCGGCGCTCTGACGGGCCGCGGCCGGGCCTGTGCATGGCGGCCGGTACGCTCTATCGTCTCGGCCATGAAAGCGGCGCTGACCTTGCTTCTTTGGCTCGCTTGCCAATGGCCGCTCCCGGCCCACGCCGACGCCATTCCGGTCGACCTGGAACTGGTGCTGGCCGTGGACGTGTCGGAATCGATGGACCCGGAAGAGTTCGCCATCCAGCGCGCCGGTTACGCAGCGGCGCTTCGCCATCCCGGCTTCATCCGCGCCGTGCTCTCGGGTCCGAACGGCCGCATCGCTCTCAGCTATTTCGAATGGGCGGGGACCGTCCGCCGGCGATCCATTGTGCCCTGGCAGGTGATCGACAGCGCCGACAGCGCGCGGGCCTTCGCCGAGATGCTCGAGGCCCTACCGGCGGGCGTGTTCAGGGGCACGTCGATCTCCGCGGCCCTGGATTTCGGCACATCGTCGATCGAGACGAACGGCTTCGACGGCGCGCGGCTCGTGATCGACATTTCGGGCGACGGTCCCAATAATTTCGGCGGTCCGGTGGAACAGGCGCGCGACGCGGCGGTCAGCAGCGGCATCGTCGTGAACGGCCTGCCGATCCTGATCCGGCCATCGCCGATCTTCCCGGCGATCGACAGCTATTACGCCGAATGTGTGACCGGTGGCCCGGGCTCGTTTGTCCTGCCGATCCGCACGACTGCGGAATTCGCGACGGCCATCCGCCGGAAGCTCATCCTGGAAGTAAGCGGCGCCTCGCCCGATCCGCAGGTCATTCCGGCGCAGGCGAATGCCCCGGTCGACTGCCTGATCGGCGAGCGCACGAGGCAGCGGCTATCGGACCGGTTTTATCCGGAACTGGACAGGTAAGGTTTGAGATAATTCGCCCGCAGAATGCAATTTCTGCCGCTGCTTACAGGCTGAGTTCGCTATGCGAGCCCAATCTTACCAGTTCAAGAGTTTCGGCGTCTGGCACGCGGTAGATGAGAACGAGGTCGGGCCGGATATGGCAATCTCGGTGATCGCTCCATGTCCCCGTCAACGCATGATCGCGATATTTTTCAGCCAGCGGGACATCCGTAGCCAGAAGGGTTATGATCGCCAGCAGGTCCTTATCCAGCTGTTGTCGATGCCGCCCTTTCGCCTCGCGTTTGTAGTCCCGTTTGAAACGCGTGGTGCGCCTAATCGTCCGCATGGAGATCCGCCAGCAGATCCTCCACTTTGCCGACAGTGACGAGATCGCCGCGCCGCGCGGCTTTCATCGCTTCGATTGTCTCTGCATTGGGAACCAGCGGATCGAAAGGCAAGGCTTTCTCGGCGACCGTCCGCACCAGCATCATGCGTACGGCGTCAGACACGGTCAGCCCGGCCGCGCCGAGAATGGCGGTGGCCTCTTCCTTGACCCGCTCGTCGATACGGGCGCGAACTACCGCGTTTGCCGGCATGATAATTCTCCTGTTGGGCTACAATGTAGCCCACGCCAAGCCTAGCTTCAAGTGCGCCTACAGCCGCAGCGGAAATAACAGTCTGCTGATGGTGGTGGCTAGGAGACCGTTCACGACATGACGGGTTGCGGGGCTTCGCCGATCTTCTCGAGGTCGTATGCCGTGGTCTGATAGACCTGATTGATCCAGTTGCCGAAGAGCAGATGGGCGTGAGAGCGCCAGCGGTTGAGCGGCGGGCGGGCAGGATCGTCATCGGGGTAGTATTCGTGCGGCACTTCGATCGGCACGCCGGCGGCTATGTCGCGGTCATATTCCTCCTTGAGCGAGGTGGAGTCGTATTCGATGTGGTTGAACATATAGAGTCGGTTGCCGGTCGCTTCGGCGAGCAGACAGGGTCCGGTTTCGTCCGAATCCATGAGCATTTCCAACCCCGAGCCGACGGGAATGTCGGCGGCGCGCACCTCCGTCCAACGCGAGACGGGAATGGCGAAGTCGTCCGAGAAGCCGGCAAGGTACGGCGAGGCGGGAGCGTTGTTGCGGTGCCGGAAGACGCCGAAGGCTTTTTTCTCGAGCGTGTGTTTCGGGACACCGTGGAAATGCCGCGCAGCGGCCATCGCCCCCCAGCAGATGAAGAAGGAAGAGTGGACATGCGAGGTCGTCCACTCGAAGATGCGCGTCAGTTCCTCCCAATAAGTGACCTCTTCGAAGGGCAACAGTTCCACCGGCGCACCGGTGACGATGAAGCCGTCAAACTTGCGCTCCGCCACCTCTTCCCAGGTCTGGTAGAAGGTAATGAGATGGTCCTCGGACGTGTTCTTGGCCCTGTGATTGCCAATACGCACCAGCGTCAGTTCCACCTGAAGCGGCGAGGCGCCGATCAGTCTCGCGATTTGGGTCTCCGTGCGGATCTTGTTGGGCATGAGGTTCAGGAGCCCGATCTGCAGCGGGCGTATGTCCTGACGCAGCGCCGTCCGCTCATCCATGACGGATACGCCCTCGCGGACGAGTATTCCGTGTGCGGGGAGCTGATCGTGAATCTTGATCGGCATTGTACAAGCTCCAAAACAAAAAAACCGGCAGCGAAATCGCGGCCGGTTCCGGACTTGTTCGCGGCCCTTTAGCAATTTCTTTAACGTGGCTGCAAGCCGACCGGCCAAATCACCACGACGTAGGATGGCTTTTACGGCGCGTGGCCCTTTGCGTCAACGGGAAAGCTTTGCTAGAGGCAGTCGGCCCCAACGGCTCCATTCGACGGAAACATCCGATGACCGATCAGCAGCGACCGCAGCCCAAGCCAGGCGTCATGGACATCGCCGCCTACGTGCCGGGCAAGAGCGCTGCACCCGCCGGCGTCGCCAAGGTGCACAAGCTGTCGTCGAACGAAAACCCGCTCGGCGCTTCGCCTGCCGCCATCGAGGCCGCGCGCGACGTTGCCAGCCGGCTTGAATTCTATCCGGACGGCTCCGCCACCAGGCTGCGCGAAGCGATCGCTGAGGCGCATGGGCTGAACCCGGCGAACATCGTCTGCTCCAACGGGTCGGACGAGATCATCGGCCTGCTCGCCCAGAGCTATCTACAGCCGGGCGACGAGGGCGTGTTCACCGAGCACGGCTTCCTGGTCTATCGCATCTATATCCAGGCGGCCGGCGCGGTGCCGGTGGTCGTGAAGGAGACGAACGAGACCGCCGATGTCGACGCGATCCTGGCGGCCGTGACGCCCAAAACGAAGGTCGTCTTCCTGGCCAATCCCAACAATCCGACGGGCACCTACATCCCGTTCGAGGAAGTGCGGCGGCTGCATGCCGGCCTGCCCAAGCACGTGCTGCTGGTGCTTGACGCGGCCTATGCCGAATATGTCCGCCGCAACGACTATGAATCCGGCATAGAGCTGGTCTCCTCGTCGCAGAACGTGGTGATGACCCGCACTTTCTCGAAGATCCACGGCCTCGGCGGCGTGCGTGTCGGCTGGGCATATGCGCCGGCCCATGTCGTCGATGCGCTGAACCGCATGCGCGGACCGTTCAACGTCAATGCCGTGGCGATCGAGGCGGGCGCTGCCGCGATGCGCGACCGCGCCCATGTCGAGCGCACCGTCGCTCACAATGAAAAGTGGCTTGGCTGGCTCAGCGAGGAATTGCCGAAACTCGGCCTGCGCGTCACGCCCAGCGTCGGCAATTTCGTCCTCATCCACTTCCCGGCGGACGAGAAGCACTCGGCGGCCGCTGCCGACGACTATCTGACGGCGCGCGGCTATATTCTGCGCCGGGTCGCGGCCTATGGTTTGCCCGATGCGTTGCGCATGACCGTCGGCACCGAAGAGGCCAATCGCGGCGTGGTCGCCGCACTCGCCGAATTCCTGAAAAGCTGAACGAAAATGTCCGGACCCATATTTGAAAAGATCGCCCTTGTGGGCATCGGCCTGATCGGCTCGTCTCTGGCGCGGGTGATCCGCCGCGAGAAACTGGCCGGCCATATCGCAATCTCGACACGCAGCGCCGCCACGCTCGATCGGGCGGAGGAACTCGGCCTCGGCGATAGCTACTCGACCGACGCGGCGGAAGCGGTGAAAGATGCCGACCTCGTCATCATCTCCGTGCCGGTCGGCTCGTCAGGCGAGGTCGCCGCGCAGATTGCGCCGGCGTTGAAAGCCGGCGCCATCGTCACCGATGTCGGCTCGACCAAGCGTTCGGTGATCGCGCAGATCGAGCCGCATATGCCGGCGAATGTGCATTTCATTCCCGGCCACCCGCTGGCCGGCACGGAAAAATCCGGGCCGGACGCGGGCTTTGCCGACCTGTTCGAGAATCGCTGGTGCATCTTCACGCCGCTGCCGGGCACCGATGCCGCGGCGCTCGAAAAACTGTCCGAATTCTGGAGGCGCTGCGGTTCAGACATCGACACGATGGACCCCGAGCACCACGACATGGTGCTGGCCATCGTCTCGCACCTGCCGCACATCATTGCCTACAACATCGTCGGCACGGCAGACGACCTCGAAGCTGTCACCAAGACCGAGGTGATCAAATACTCGGCGTCCGGCTTTCGCGACTTCACCCGCCTTGCTGCCTCCGATCCGACCATGTGGCGCGACGTCTGCCTGCACAACAAGGACGCGATCCTCGAAATGCTGGCGCGATTTTCGGAGGACCTCGCCTCTTTGCAGCGCGCCATACGCTGGGGCGACGGCGAAAAGCTGTTCGACATGTTCACCCGCACCCGCGCCGTGCGCCGCTCGATCATCGAGGCGGGCCAGGATATCGACGTGCCCGATTTCGGCCGCCAGGCGATCGAGCATCCGGATGTGCTCGCGGCCCAGCCGAAATCGTGAGTTTTCGCGGGCACCAGGCATCCTCGGCTCAGTTTGCGCTGCCCCTCACCTGCCTGCCGGCATCCTCTCCCCGTAAGAACGGGGAGAGGAGAGGACGGTCGCAACGCTGACGCCACCCTCTCCCCGTCCTTTACGGGGAGAGGGTAAGGGTGAGGGGCAGCTTCTATTTAGCCAGAACACCCTGGTGCACGACAAATCCCGGGGCGGATTCAATCGTCCGGCAGTCCCGGGTCGGTTTCGGCCAGTGATTTCCCGTTCCTGAACGCCACCCACCAGGCGCTGAGCTTCGGGTAATCGCCGAGAGCAGCGGCTCCTTCATCGGCAACCGTGAAATACGCGGTCATCGCGCCGAGATGAACGTCGGCGAGGGTCAGCCGGTCGCCGACCAGGAAATCGCCGCCACCGGCGATCGATTCCAGCGCGGCCAGCACCTTGCGGGAGCGCGTCAAGCCTTCGGCGATCACCGCCTCGTCGGGCGTTCTGCGCTGCGCGTTGAAGACGCGCTGCGAAAACACCTGCCGCACCATCGGCCAGTAGCCGTAGGAATCGGCTATGGCGATGATCTGGTTCATCCGCGCCCTTTCGCGCGGCGCTTCGGGCTGAAGGCTCGGTCCGTCAAAAGCGTCGTCGATGTATCGGGTGTTGGCTGTGGTTTCGTAGAGTACGAAGCCGTCATGGTCGAGCGTCGGCACGCGCCCGAACGGATTGAGAGCGAGATAATCCGCCGGGATTTCGTCGGCGAAGGGATCGATCTCGACATGGCTCCAGGCGACGCCCTTTTCCAGCATCGTCATCCGGGCGATGCGCAGATAAACGCTGTAGCTGTAGCCGTGGAGCGTGACCGCCATGCCGCTCAGGCGTCGCCCTTGACCACCCCGACGAAGGGCAGTTCGCGGAAGGCGTGGGCGACGTCCATGCCGTAGCCGACGACGAAATAATCCGGGCAGTCGAAGCCGACATAGTCGGCGTTGAGCGTGGTCTGGCGGCGCATGCGCTTGTCGAGCAGCACGGCGATGGAACAGCTTTTGGCGCCGCGGGAAAGCATCAGATCGCGGGTGAAGGAAAGCGTCTTGCCGGATTCGAGGATGTCGTCGATCAGGAGCACGTCGCGGCCCTTGACCTCGTTGTCGATGTCGCGGAGCACGCGGACCTCGCCGCTGGTCGTGCCCGTGCCGTAGCTGGAAATGAAGATGAACTCGACCTCGGGCGACAGGCCGACATCGTGCATGGCGCGGATCAGGTCGGCGGCGAAGATGAACGAGCCCTTCAGCACCGAGATGACCAGAAGGTCGGTGTAGTCGTGGGCGGCGATCTCCTTGGCGAGTTCGAGATTGCGCCGCGCGATTGTCGAGGCGGAGAACAGCACCTCGATTTCCTTGCCGCGAACGATTGGCATGATCAGTTCCTACTCGCCGAATGTGACCGAAACGGTCTTCACCCCGCTTTTAGGCACGTCGAGCCTGCTCGAAAAGGCGAAACGTTCGCCGGGCCTCATTTGGCGTGCGTATGTCCCCAGTTTGTAGCTGGTCACGCGACCGTCATTGGAGGCGATGCGGATTTCGAGCGGCGGCAGCGCCGCAGTCCCTTCGCCATCATTGGCGGCATGGCCGTCGACATGCAGGAACCTCTTTTCGCCGGCGGTCTTGATGCGCGACGAAACGCCTGAAATCGTCAGTGCGGCGGCTGGCTTCGGCGCCGCATGGTGGATCAGAGCGTGACCGCCGGAGACCCAGAAGGCAGCGGCGACGGCGGCCATGCCAAAAATCCAGAATATCGGCCCGCCGCGCACCGGACCCGTGGCGATGTCGCCACCGGCGCGGCGCAGCATCGCCATGCCGCCCGCAGACGGCGTGGGGACGGCGGGAAATCTGGAGCGGTCGGGGTCGCGTTCGGGCGGCGAGACGATCTCGTAGTCGGCGTCGATTATGTCGTCGAACGCCGTAACGGCGCCCGACGGCAGGGCATGCGCCGCCCTGCCGGCCATGATTTCGCCGGAAACCGGGCGTGCGGTGCGTTGGTCTGCCATGGATGCCGGCCAGCCTTCGATCGTCCCCTGTTGCGGAGGTAAACGGAATTGGTTAACGCTTCGCTGCCGCCGGGCGGATATGGGGCCAAAACCGCAGAAAATTAACCGCCGGTTAACCATGCGGACCGATGGTCGATCGAGACAGGCAGCCCGCATTCGGCGCCCCAAGCATCCAGGGTTCATGAGTTGATTCGCTTCGAGAATGTCGGCCTGCGTTACGGAATGGGTCCGGAGATTCTCCGCGACATCTCCTTCCACATCCCGCAGCGCTCGTTCCAGTTCCTGAGCGGACCTTCGGGAGCCGGCAAGACGACGCTTCTGCGGCTTCTGTTCCTGTCGCTCAAGCCCACGCGTGGGCTGATAAATGTCTTCGGCAAGGACCGCTCGCGCATCACCAGGCATGAACTGCCGATGCTGCGCCGGCGCATCGGCGTGGTGTTCCAGGATTTCCGCCTGCTCGACCATATGACCACCTACGAGAATGTTGCGCTGCCGCTGCGCGTGCGCGGACGCGAGGAAGCGAGCTACCGCACCGACGTGATCGAGCTGCTGAAATGGGTAGGCCTCGGCGAGCGCATGCATGTGCTGCCGCCGGTGCTATCGGGCGGCGAGAAGCAGCGCGCGGCTATCGCCCGGGCGCTTATCGAGCAGCCCGAGATCCTGCTTGCCGACGAGCCGACGGGCAATGTCGATCCGCCGCTGGCGCGTCGATTGCTGCGGCTGTTCATCGAGCTCAACCGGCTCGGCACGGCCGTGGTGATCGCCACCCACGATCTCGGCCTGATGGAACAGGTCGATGCGCGCCGCATGATCCTGTCCGGCGGGAGGCTCGACATCTATGACTGAACTGGCCGAGCAGCATGACGGGCAGGGCGCCGACGAGGCGAAGCCGGCCAGCGAGCGCGCCCAGCGCAAGATGGCGCCCATCGTGCCGTCACAGAACATCGCCGGACGGGCGCTGATCTCCGTCATCGCCATCATGACCTTCCTGTCCTGCCTGACGCTCGGCGCGGTCACGCTGGTGCGCGACACGGCGTCGATGTGGGAAAATCAGATCGCGCGCGAGGCGACGATCCAGATCAAGCCCTCGGAGGGGCTCGACATGGAGGCCGCACTCGCCGCAGCCCAGCGCATTGCCAGCGAGTTCGCCGGCGTGCGCGCCGCCCGCATCGTCGACCGCGCGGCGACGGCGCGGCTGCTCGAACCCTGGCTCGGCGCCGGGCTCAACATCGACGAACTGCCGGTGCCGCGGCTGGTCATCGTGACCATAGACGAGGACAGCCCGCCCGACTTCGCGTCCATGCGGGCCATGCTCGCCGCGGAAGTCCCGAGCGCCATGCTCGACGACCACCGCACCTGGGTTGACCGGCTGGTCGCCATGGCGCGAACCACCGTCACGCTCGGCGTGGCTGTGCTGGTGCTGATGCTGTCTGCAACTGTGCTGTCCGTGGTGTTCGCCACGCGCGGCGCCATGGCCGGCAACGGCCACATCATCGAGGTGCTGCATTTCGTCGGCGCCGAGGCGCGCTTCATCGCCACCGAATTCCGGCACCACTTCCTGCTCACCGGCATGAAGGGCGCGGCCGTGGGCGGCCTGGCGGCCGTCGTCGTGTTCATCGTGTTTTCCTGGTGGTCGTCGATGAACCTTGCCACGCCCGAAGCCGACCAGGCGACGGCGCTGTTCGGCAATTTCGCCATAGGCGTCACCGGCTATGCCGGCGTGGCGCTGGTGGTGGCGGTGGTCGGCGCGCTGACGGCCGCGACTTCGCATTTTACGGTCGTGACCTATTTAAGCGACATAGATGTCGGCCGCCCGGATGGAGGCTGACCATGTGCAGAACCGGTGCACGACGTGCGATGGCACTGTTCAAGACGGTGATTCGGAGTTAACCATCATATGGTGAACGGGCCGAACTCGACCGATGCGACTGCCGCCGCCGGAAACGGCGGCAAGGGGCGTGATGGCCCAAAAAAGCTCCGCCTCGTTTCTCTCCTTCGCATTGCCGCATTTTCGCTCGCGGGGGCGGCTGTCCTGTTCGCCGCGGGCTTCGGCCTGTTTGCCAGCCACATAAGCGGTATGGCCACGCCCGAGGACCTGCCCAGAGCCGACGCGATCATCGTGCTCACCGGCGGACAGGCTCGAATCGACGCCGGCCTCGAGCTGCTGAAATCCGGCAAGGGCGAGCGGCTGTTGATCAGCGGCGTCAACCCGGTTGCCGACCGCGACGAACTCCGAGCCGCGACCGGAGCGGACAGGGCACTGTTCTCCTGTTGCGTCGACATCGACCATGCCGCGCTGGACACGATCGGCAACGCCGAAGAGAGCGCCAAATGGGTGCGCAGCCACCATTACGGCAGCGTCATTCTGGTCACCAACAACTACCATATGCCGCGCAGCCTTCTGGAAATGGGCCGGTATATCGGCGACGCCGAGCTGCAGCCCTATCCGGTCGTCAACACCAGGCTGGACAATGGCGGCTGGGTAACCAAGCCGGGCGCGCTCCGGGTGCTGTTCACCGAATACAACAAATATCTCGTGGCGCTGGCGCGCGGCGTCGTGCCGGTGCGCACGGGCAGCGAAGACATCGCCACCGCCTCGTCGGCCGGTTTTGGTCCCCGCTGAGACGCATTTTCCTTTTCCCGGCACTTGGTGTAACCAGCGGGCGCGTCCCTCGATCAGGCCCTTTCATGCTGCAAATCCGCTCGCTGGCTTTCAATATCGCCTTCTATCTCAGCCTGATCCTCCAGATGATCTTCTGGACGCCCTACTACTTCCTGTCGCCGCGCCATCGCGCCTGGTACGTGCCGAAATTCTGGGCGAAGTCGAGCCTGTGGCTGCAGGAGAAGATCGCCGGCACGAAGAGCGAGATCACCGGCCTCGAAAACCTGCCGGAAGGCTCGTACATACTGGCGCCGAAACACCAGTCGTTCTGGGATACGATCGCCTTCCTGCCGCACATCCCAGACGCGCTCTACATATTGAAGCGGGAACTGACCTGGATCCCCTTTTTCGGCTGGTACATCATGAAGATGCGGATGATCCCGGTCGACAGGGGGAGCCGATCGAAGGCGTTGAAGGCGGTGATCGCCGCAACCCGGGCGGAACTTGCGAGGAACAGCCGACAGCTCATCATCTATCCGGAAGGCACGCGCCGCGCGCCGGGCGACGAACCGGCCTACAAATGGGGCATCGTCGAGCTCTACGCGCAACTTGACGTACCTGTGGTGCCCGTCGCGCATGTCGCGGGCCTCTATTGGCCGCGCCGCAAGTTCCTGCGCTATCCCGGCACGATCAAGGCGCGGTTCCTGCCGCCGATCCCGCCCGGTCTCGAAAAGGATGAATTCATGCGGCGGCTGGTTGCCGAGACCGAAGCCGCCTGCGACCAGTTCCTGATCGAGGCGGCGCATTCGGAGAACCCGCCGCCCATGCCGCCGACGGCGGTGAAGCGGTTGAGGGAGCTGGGAGTGGGGATCAGCGAGCAGTCAACCGCCCACTAAGCTGGCTTCAATCTAAACATCCCCTTCGACAATCGCTCTCGCCTCTGCCTTGATCGGCTTGTACTTGAACGTGGCGCAGATGATCCCGTGGTCGTTGGTGCCGGTTTCCTTGTGATTGTCGAAGTTCAGATGATCGTTGTTGACGGTCATCCCATCGAACATCCAGACACGTTTTCTGCTGTTGTCGTAAAATTCCTCGCTGACCAGAATGTGGTCGAGCGACTCCATGACGTCCTGGTGGATGTGCGTGTAATATACGTCCCTCGTGTTGCGGTACTCCTGGAGGGTCTGGGCGGTGTAGAGGCTGATGTCGCCGCCGCCGACCGAATCGCCGACGAGATATCGCGGCTGCTCCGTCAGTATGTTGGCCGTGTTGCTGTGCTGGCCGTCATTGATGTCCCCGAGCACGATGACCGGCGTGCCGGTGCCTTTCATCTGTTCGGACAGCATGAAGCGCAGCGCCGCCGCCTCCGCGGTTCTTCGAATGGTGGAGATCGCCGAACCCAGGCCAGTCACGTGCTTCTTGTAAGTGGCTTCGTCGGCCCTGAACCAACTCTCACGGAATACTTTCGTCGGCGCTTTCGACTTGAAATGACAGACATAGACATGCACGTCATCGAGCGCTTCACGCGGCTTGATCGTAAAATGGAGCACGGGCCGCGAAAAGCTGTCGATGTCGACGCGGATCTCCGGAGTCTGCGGATCGTCTCCCGAGCTTTGCAGGACGAACTTGTCGGGGAAATTGACGATCCAGTCGGGGTCGCTGCTCATCAATCCCTTGCGCACGATTGCGGCGCAGACGATGCGCTCCCCGGTCGCGCCCGGCGGCGCAACAACGTCGTATTCGCCGGCGAGGCCGGAAGCCTCCACCGCCCGGTTGATCGAAGACGCGTGCCACAATTCCTGAAACCCGAATATGTCGGGCCGAAGCATGCGGATTACGCGCATCGTCCAGTCGATCTTCAGGTCGTATTCGGCCTGCGACCAGCCGTTCCTGTCCGTGTAGACAGGCATGCTCGGTTCGTTGAGGTTGTAAAGATTGAAGGTTCCGACAGTTAGCCGCTTAAGGTTCATATTCTTCCCCGCTTGCGACTTCACAACTATATTCGAAGTTTGTGACAGGCGTGTATAGTAACATCGGAAATACGATTTAACAACGCAGCTTCATGGTTCGCAGGTTCAAGAAGGTATTCTTCTAAATCTTATGCTGAGATCAGGTCCTGTCCGGATCGACAGCCAGCCTGGCCCCCACCGCCTCCAGCCAGTGATCCCTGATGCCCAGCGCCTCGAGGTGCTGGAGCGTGTTCATCACATAATCCTCGTTCGGTCCCGACTGGCCGACCGAACCCGACACGATCGAGGCGGCGTGCTCCTCATCGAGATTGCCGGCATATTGCGCGTGAGCGCGGTCGACGATGTAGGTCACAGCCTGCGCGATATCGCCGCTCGCCAGCCGCACCGGCAGGGTGCGTTCGAGATAGACACTGGTGACCAGTTCGCGCTCGCGCAGATAGTCCAGAACCTCGCCGCGCAATTCGCCCGGCACCCGGAAAGCGAGGCCGACGCAGGAGCCGCCGCGGTCCAGCCCGAGCACAAGGCCGGGGCGATCGGGCGTGCCGCGATGCACGAAGGAGCGCACGCAGAGCGAGCGGCGGAAGCCGAAAAGCCGGGCGCGTTGCGTCTCGATATGAGCGAAACCGGGACGCCAGATCAGCGAGCCATAGCCAAAAACCCAAAAATCGCCCATATCGCCAAGCCAACTCCGACCGAAGCATCCGTTCGGCCATACGTAACGCATGATTACGAAGCGTGGGAACGGGATTCCCGAACACGCCGAGACAAAGGATAGAGCCACAGCATGCCGTCATCCGACAGGAAAAAGCCCAATTACAGCCGCCGCTTCTTCTGGCTCGGCGTGTTCATCGTCGTGCTTTTCGGCGGCTACAGCCTCGGCTGGTTCTGGCTCGCCGGCAGGCTGGAGGCGGAGGCGAAGGCCTCGATCGCCGCGCTCAACGGCGGCGGCGTTGAAGCCGACTGCGCCAACCCGACCGCGCGCGGCTATCCGTTCCGCATCGGCCTCTACTGCGACAGCGTCGCATTCTCGGACGCAGCGCAGGGTATCAGCCTGTCGGCGGGAAGCTTCCGCTCGGCCGGCCAGATCTACGATCCGATGCGGCTCGTCGCTGAACTTGACGGCCCGGCAAGCATCGACAGCGCGAAGGCCGGCGTCTTCGCGCTCGATTGGGACAATCTGCGCGCCAGCGCCCGGCTCTCGACGCCATTGCCGCAAAGGCTGTCGCTGGAGGGGGTGCAGTTGAAGGCTGCGACGGCCAATGGCGCGCCGTTGCTTGCCGCCGAAGCCTTCCAGGCGCATATGCGGCCCAACGAGCAGAATCTCGACCTTGCCGGCAGCTTCAGCGGCCTGGCGCTCGATGCGAGCCTGCTCGACGGCCGCAAGGTGCCGCCGCTGTCGGGCCAGTCCGACATCACCATCAATGACGGTGTCCGGCTGCTCGGCGAAAGGGTGAAGGATCTGCGCGGACAGTCGGGCACGATCCGCGAACTGGCTCTGTCCACAGGGGAGGAGACCGGCGTGACGCTGAGCGGGCCGTTTTCGGTCGACGATGCCGGCCTGATCGACGCCAATCTGAACATTACCATCCGCGACCCGAAGGGGTTGTCGGCGGTTCTCGGCGAGGCGGTTCCCGAAAAACGCGATCAGATCGAGCAGGCCTTTTCCGGGCTGGCGATGCTCGGCAACGCGCCGTCGCTGCCGCTGAGGATCGCCAAGGGCAAGGCCTCGCTCGGCTTCATCCCCCTCGGCCAGATTCCGCCGCTGCCGGCCCGCTAGGAGTGCGCATACCGCCTTACGTCGGCGGTCCCTTCGGTGCGAACACCGAAATCGCCTTCGGCCTGATGCGGAAATGCGCCGGGGTGTAGGTGCTGAGCTCGCCATCGGTGTTGACGGCGCGGCGGCGGCTGGTGCGGATCGTCACCTCGGTGGTCTGGAAGGCCCGCACATCGTTCCAGCGGCCATGCGTGCCCTTTCTCAGGCTCGGCAGCAGCGCCAGAAGCCGCCACCAATGGTCGACTTCGAGGCTGTAGAAATCGAGCTTGCCATCGTCGGCGGTGGCGGTTTCCTCCACGGTCATGCCGCCGCCATAGTGCCGGCCATTGCCGACGGAGATCTGCATGGTGCGGAGCCGTTCGGTGGTGCCGTCATGGTCGAGATGGGCGGTGAACAGCCGAGACCGCGCCAGTATGCGCGCCGCCGCGATGGCGTAGCCGAGCTTGCCCCAGCGCTTCTTGGCGTGCTCGGTCAGGTCGCTCGCCAGTTCCGCGCTGAAGCCGATGCTGGCGACGTTGAAGAAGAAATGCCCGTTGACCTCGCCGAGATCCATCGGCCGCGGCTCTGCGGTGGCGATCAGCTCCGCGGCCTTCACCGGATCGGCCGGAATGCCGACCGTGCGGGCGAAATCGTTCGCCGTGCCGAGCGGGAGAACGCCGAGCGGCAGCCCGGTGTCGACCAGTCCTGGTGCTGCCGCGTTGAGCGTGCCGTCGCCGCCGCCGATGATGACGAAATCGCATTCGGCTTTGTGCGCCCTGATCAGGCCGGCGATGGTCTCGTCCTCGCCGACCTTGACCTCGGTCACCGCGATGCGGCGCTCTTCCAGCACCTTCACCGCCGAGGCGATCGAGCCTGTGCCGCGCCGGGCGCGCGGATTGACGATGAGCAGAGCCTTCTTCGGGGCTTTGGGTTTTTTCAAGGGATTCCGCCGTGACTGGTTGTGGACGACGGTAGATAGGGGTGAGATGCGGCTGAAAAAAGTGCGCGCCTACGCCGCGACCCGGGATGCGGGCCGGGCGTTCAGCGCGAACAGGCCCGCACCGATGATGAGCGCCGCGCCGACGACTGTCGTTTCCCGCGGTATTTCGGCGAAGAACAGAATGCCCCAAAGCGGCGTCCACAATATGCCGGTATATTCGAACGTTGCGACGCTGTTGGCCGGTGCCAGCCGGTAGGCCTGGCTGAGCAGGATCATCCCGACCGGCGCGACAAAGCCGCACGCGCCCATCATCAGGAGATCGCCCGTCGCCGGCCAAACCCAGGGCCGCACGAGAAACTGCAGGCTTGGATGGGCGGCGTTCTCTATCCCGGCGGAGGCGAAAAGGCCCGCCGCGAGCGTTGCGCCGACCAGATAGACTGCGTTCTGGTAGAATGTCATGACCGTCGAGGATTCCGTATCGCCGAGCTTACGCGCCATCAGTTGCGAAAGGGCGTAGAGAGCCGCCGAAGCAAGCGACAGCAGCGCCGCCCAGTCGAACAGGCCCGCGCCGGGCCGCAGCATCACCAGCACCCCGGCCAGGCCGACCAGCACGGTGGCCAGCGTCTGCCGGGAGACACGCTCGCCGAGATAGGGACCTGCCATCGCCATGATGAACAGAGGGGCCATGAAATACAGCGCAATCGCTTCTGCGAGCGGCAGGGCGGCTACGGCCAGGTAGTAGGCGGTGTAGGAGGAAAACAGGATCGTCGCCCGCAGGGTCAACAGGAGGAAGCGCCGCGAAAACAGCGCACCAAGCCCGACATCCATGTGCACGACCGCAAGCAGGATCGGCAACGCGACGATCGACCGGATCGCCATCACCTGGGTGAGGGGATAGGCGCCCGAAACCGCCTTGATCAGCGGGTCCTGCAGTGAGAACACCAGAACCCCGAAGCAGAGGCTGACGATGCCGAGGGTAGTGCGGTTCTGCATTGATCCCTGCCGACGAGCGTGTTGGACGAAATATTGCCCCGCCCCCGTTGCCGGAGACACTTTTGTGGCGCCACCAGCTACGACCGGCCAAAAAGAACCCGCGGCCGGTTTCGGCAGCGGGCTTGAGTGAGGAAAGGCGACTATCGCTCGTCGATTGACATGTTGCCAACGAATAGGAATGATGCCTGTCATCAGCATTCCTTATGATGCGCGGGCATGGGCATTCATCTCGACAGCGATCTTTTGCGAACATTCGTGGCCGTTGCCGAGACGGGCAATTTCACGCGCGCCGCCGACCAGGTCAGGCGCACGCAGTCCGCGGTTTCCATGCAGATCAAACGGCTCGAGGAGACCGTCGGGGCAGCGCTTTTCGAGCGCGGTCCGCGCGGCGTGCTCCTCACCCGCAAGGGCAGTGAGTTGATCGCCAATGCGCGCCGCATCGTGGCCCTCCTCGATGAGACGGCGGCGTCGCTCCATACTGCGCCGCTCGACGGGCCGGTGCGGATCGGCATTCCGGAGGAGTACAGCTATTCGATCCTCGCCAAGGCGCTCGGGGCCTTTTCGAGGCGGCATTCGAAGGTCGAGATCACGGTCAAATACGCCCATTCGGCCAGCCAGATGGTCGCGCTCGCCAATGGCGAACTCGACCTCGCTGTCGTGTTCGAATGGCAGGACTATTCGGAGGGTGAGGTCCTGATGCGCGACCCGACTGTATGGGTCACCTCGACGCTGCATTCCGCGCATGAGGAGACGCCATTGCCGGTGGCGCTCTACAGCCGCGCCGGCTGGTGCAAGGATTTCGCCATTAAATCGCTGGAGCAGAGCGGCCTTGCCTACCGCATCGCCTATACCAGCGACACCACCGGCGGGCTGAAGCTTGCCGTCGCATCCGGCCTGGCCGTGGCGCCGTTGTCGCGCAGCAACATTCCCGCCGATTGCCGCGAACTGACCACCGCCGACGGGTTTGGTGACATCGATTCCTCCAACGTCGTGCTCCACCGCGCGGCCGGCGCGCGCAGCGAGGCAATAGACGGCATGGCCGACGCGATCCGCGAGGCGTTTTCGTCGCAGGTGGTGGCCATCGTATAAGTTCCTCCCGACACCGCTCCTGACAGAGAGCTGTCAGGAGGCGCCTGCTATGCCTAGATTGTCGAGCTGCTTGCAAGGAGATGACGATGATCAAATTCTACCATGCGCCCTGGTCCCGCTCGTCCAGCGTCCACTGGCTTCTGGAGGAGTTGGGCCAGCCCTTCGAGATCGAGCCGGTGGACATACGCGCGCCGGGCGGTGTGCCGGAGGGCTACCGCGAGATCCAGCCCAACAAGAAGGTGCCGGCAATCGTCGATGACGGCACGGTCGTCACCGAGCGCGCCGCGATCTGTCTCTATCTCACCGAAAAATTCCCGGAGGCCGGGCTGGCGCCGGCGGTCGGCGACGACAACCGCGCGACCTTTTTGACCTGGCTTGTCTATTGCGATTCCGTGTTCGATCCGTGCGTGGCCGCGCGGGCGCAGGGCTGGGAATATGTTGCCAACAATTTCTCGTTCGGCGCCTTCGACGACATGGTTCGCAATCTGGAAAAGACGCTCGCCGAACGGCCCTACATCGCCGGCGAAAAATTCACCGCCGCCGATACGCAACTCGGCAGCGGCATCCACTTCGCCACCCATATTCTTGGCGTGCTGCCGAAGAAACAGGTTTTCGACGATTATCTCGGCCGCGTCACGGCCCGCCCGGCCTTCCAGCGCTTCATGGCGAAGGACGCGGCGGCGATGGGCGGTAGTGCATGACAGGCATGCGCCTGCGGACTCTGTCGGCCCTGCTTACGACAATGCGCGCGGACGATCCTCGTAATATTCCAAGCTCGCGCTGTCGAATTCGATAGCGGCGCCCCTCAGTATCGCGCGCTCCGCCAGTTTCTCGACAATGTCCTCCAGGGCGACGTTTTCCACCTCGTTCCGCTTTCGGATTTGCTCGGCCAGAACGGAAATGTTGGCAATTCCGAAGTCGCGGATCGCAAACTCCAGAGTCCGGACAATATCCTCGTTCAATCGGTTGGAGAATGTCGTCTTCATGGCTTCACCATTCATAAGCTGCTTTCCAGAGCATGCGCCCATACTTCCGCCAAATCAAGGATGCGTAAAAAATTATTTAATAAAAACAAATAGTTAGCAATCAAATACATTGAGGGCATGAGCGCCAAACCTGCTATCGCCGCTTGACGCAAATTTCGCACTTTCGCCCCCCAAGTAGCTTCTTGCTAAAAAGACGCCGGATACCTAAGTTACTAACTCTATGGCTTTGTCTTGATTTGAGGATGGGACATGTCACAGCTTGAGCGAGCCGAGCGCTTGCAGATCATGTTGAATGCCGAGGAACTCGAGGCTCTGGAAAACTGGCGGTTCGAGAAACGTATGCCGAGCAGGGCGGCGGCGGTACGAGAGTTGCTGCGCCGCGGCCTCACGGCTGATGGGTTCATCACCGCCGGAACGGGTGTCAAATCCCAGGATTTCGGCGTGGTGCCGACCACCGGCATTGATCCGGGCGACGGTCCCGAACCGGCATAGTTCCGAGAACCGGGATAGCGCCATCAGGCCATGAGCCGAGCCGGTTTCGGCGTGCGGGCTTATCCGGATGAATCAACCAGCTTTCGGCTTCGGCCGGCGCTGGTATTCCGCCGTCTCCTCGAAGAAGTGCAGCCGGTTGCCGAACGGATCGGTGACCGACACTTCGCGCGTCTTCCACGGCGTCTCCTCCAGGCCGGGCTTGGCGAAGCGATAGTCGCTGGCCCGCAATTCGCGATGCAGGCCGGCGATGTCCTGGACGCGGATGCGAACGGCCGAGCCCGGCGAGGCGTCGCCATAATGCTCGCTCAGATGCAGCGCGCAACCGTCGCGCGCGACTTCCATGTAGAGCGGCGAGTTCTCCCCGAAGCGGTGCTCCCACTCAACCTCGAAGCCGAGGAAGCCGACATAGAATTCGTGCGCCTTGGCGATATCGAAGATACGCAGGATGGGCGTGACCGCGCCGAGGGTGGGCATGGGCGATGATCCTGGATTGTGACTGCCGGTCGGGGTTCAGGTCAGATCGAGTCGCCATTTGCAGGCAGGCCCCACACTGAATTCAATTCAGCTCCAGCAGCCGCTCAAGATATTCCTTCTCCAGCGCCGGCGATAGTGCATTGCCGAGCCGCTTGCGGATGGCTTCGAGGATCTGGCGGGCGCGCTGCACGTCGATCTCGTCGGGCACCTCGACCGAATTGCCGAAATCCGGGCCGGTGGTGGCGCGCGGGCGGCCGAGCGGGTCGCGATCGGCGTTCTGCTGGCGGCCACCTTCCTGGCCTTCGCCCTGGTCGCCCTGCATCGCCTGCTGCATCTGCTGCATCATGTCCTGGGCGCCTCTGCGCAGCGCCTCCAGCGCACGGCCCTGCTCGCCGACCGCGCGTTCGCCCTCGCCTTCGCCGAGCGCGCCTTCGGCCTCGCCCATCGCCTCGCCGGCCTCGCCAAATCCTTCGCCGGGCTGGATGCCCATGCCTTCGAGACCCTTCATCAGGCCTTCAAGATCGCCCTGCAACTGGCCCTGGCCTTCCTGGAGTTGCTTCAGCGCCTCGGCGAATTCCTCGGGCGTCATGCCAGGCTGCTGGCCGCCGGGCTGCTGTCCCTGCCCCTGCTGGCCTTGCTGGCCTTGTTGGCCTTGCTGACCTTGTTGGCCCTGTTCGCCATTCTGCCCGCGCTGCTGCTGGCCGCGCTGCATCTGGTCCATGCGGAAGGTCTCGTTCATCATCTCCTGCTGGCGGCGCATGATCTCGCCCAGCTTGTCCATCTGCTGGCGCATCTCGCTCTGCTGGCCGTTCTGTCCCTGCTGCTGTTGCTGGCGGCCGGCTTGCAGATTGTTCATCATGTCCTGAAGCTGCGCCAGAAGGTCCTTGGCCTGCTCGCGGTTGCCGGATTTCGCCAGATTCTCGATCTGGTCCATCATCCGTTCGAGATCGCTCTGGCGAAGTTCCTGACCCGGCTGCATTTCCGGCATTGCGAGGTTCGGGTCGCGCGCAGCGCGCTCGGCGAATTCGCGCAGGAATTCGTTCATCGCCTCGCGCAGTTCCTTCATCAGCTTGTCGATTTCCTCGTCGCTGGCGCCGTCCTCCAGCGCCTGCTTGAGCGCTTCCTGCGCCTGGCGCAGCCGCTTCTCGGCCGCCGAGAGGTCGCCGTCCTCGATCTGCAGCGCCATCTGCCAGAGATAGTCGGCAACCTCGCGCAACTGGTCGTCGGTCGACGCCATTTCGAGCTTGGTGCGGCCGGTCATGATGCCGAGATAGTGCGACAGGTTTTCGAACGTGTCTTCCGGCCGCAGCGTGACCGCATCGATAAGCTCGATCACATGGGGCACACGGTTGGCGTCCAGCGACATGATCTTGCGCCATTCCACGACCGCCCTGGCGAGCGGGTTGGAGAAAGGCCGCTCCGGCAGCGCAATCGTCTTGGTCTCGCTGGTCGCCTCCTGGCCGGCATGGTCGACCGCCTTCAGCGTCAGCTCCACGCCCGAACCGGCCCAGACATGCTCGGTCAGATCGCGGTTCGCCTTGCCGGCGACGCTGCCGCGGCGCGGAATGGCCAGCGGCATTTCCGGCGCCTTGTAGAGCGGCCGCGCGCCTTCGGCGGGTTTTTCGGTCAGCGCGAACTCGGCTCTGGCCGAGGCCGCGCCGTAATCGTCCTCGATTTCGTAATGGAGCTCGAACGCGCCGTTCACAGCGCGCTTCGGCTCGTCGGAGAAGCGGATCACCGGCGCCTGATCCGGTATCACGGTGAAAGCCCAGCTTTCGAGCTCATCCTCGCCCGAGCGCAGCGCCAGCACGCCGTCGCTGGCAAGCTTCGCCGCGAACTGCCGCGCTCCGGCGTTGACGCCGTCGGCCGCCGGCTTCGGCGCATCGGCGGCGGGTGTTCCGGTGGCTGGCGCGCCAGCGGGCGCGATCTCGCGCATATTGCCAACTGCGTCGGTGAACACCAGGGCCTCGTCGCCAGGGCCGCCGGTCACACGCAGGGTCAGGTCGCTGCCTTCCGGCACCGTCACCGGGCCCTGGGCGCGGTCGGCGTCGGCGGTCAGGAAGATCGGCGCCTTGCCGGTATAGGGCGGCGGCGTCACCCAGGCGTCGATGCGCGGCGGGATCGTCTCGCGCGCCGCATGCGCCCTGAAACCGTCGTCGAGGCTGCCGCCGAAGGGTCCGAACGAGAAAGCGAAAGCGACGAAGAGCAGCAGGGCTGCCGCGGCGCGAAGGCCCCACGGGTCACGCTCCGGCACGCGGGTGCGCGGCAGGTCGCCGCCGACCCCGCCGAGGCGCTCGGCCATGCGCTTCTGGTGCTCGCGCCACAGCGCCTGCGAGAAATTGGTTTCCTTGCCACTCAGCCGGTCCGTCTGCACCAGAACGGGCGTATGCTGGAGTTCATTGGCCGCCTCGATGCGCCGGTCGATCTCGGCCGGCGTCGGCTTTTTGAAGAAGCGCAGCGGATAGAGCGAGGCCAGTGCCGCCAGCGCCAGCAGCGCCAGCACCGCGAAACGGGCGATGTCGGGCATGATCCGGAAAACGCCGAGCCAGGAGAGGCTGGCGAACAAGCC
>NZ_AHAM01000044.1 GCF_000236565.1 Mesorhizobium alhagi CCNWXJ12-2
TCGCTGCTCGCAAAGTCGCTGTTTTCGGCGGTGCACGGTATCGTCAGCCTCGGCCAGCAGCGGCGCTTCATGGCCGTGCCGCCGGCAGAGATCGCCGAGCAGATCACCTTCATCGTCGAGGCGTTCTGCGACGGCGTGGTCGCCCGCCAGGGTTGAATGTCCGGATTTCCGATCACGGTTTTGTGCAATGCAAAATTTGCATTGCGGCCATGCAAGAGCGTTCGTTCAAACCGTCCGGATCGTACCTATCTGTCGCTGGCAAACGAATACCGGAATGAACGAGGGTACCATGAACCTGATCCGCAACTACCGTAACTGGCGCCGCTATCGCGATACCGTGAACGAGCTGAGCCGCCTGTCGAACCGCGAACTCAACGATCTCGGCATCAACCGCGCCGACATCACCGCGGTCGCCAACAAAACTCTTTAATTTGATTTGCCGCATGATCCTGTCCGAAAAGTCTGCAACTTTTTCGGGATCATGCTGAGATTCGGCGGGGCTCTCCTCCCTCCCTGCCGGAACCGGCCAGCCTCCTTCCCCCTCCCCTGGATGCTGGCCACCCATAGAAAGCCCGCCGGTCCGCCCGGCGGGCTTTTTGTTTCGAGAACCAGCTCTCAGACGGTTTTCTGTGGATGCGTCAGTCGTCGTTGGTGGCGTTCAGCTCTTCGGGCCGCTTGCCTTCTTCGGACAAGCCGGACAGGCCGGCCGCCTCGCGCAGCGCCGCGTTGATGCGCTCCTGCCAGCCCGGACCGTCCTCCTGGAAATAGTCGAGGACGTCGCGGTCGATGCGGATCGACACGAGTTCGCGTGGCGCGGGCACTCCCTGGGGGACGGGAGCGGCCGGCGCGGGCTTTCTCGCCGGCTTGAACGCGGCTTCGGCGGCAGCCATCGGATCCGTGGGTCGGCGCGGTGTCTTTGGCATTGGTCTGGTCCTGAATGTCTGTGCAGGCCGCTATGCGGCCGCGAGCGATACCATTAGCGGCTGCGCTTCTTCTTGGTCTTGGCGGGGGGCGGATTGGCAGCCGCTTCCGCGCGCTCTTTCTCCTCCTTCGCCTCGCGCAACGCCTTCAGCCGGGCGGTCTTCTTCTCGCGCGCCTCGATGCGGTCGTCATTGATGCTGCGGGCCACGGCATCGGTGGCTGCGGCCTTCAACTCGCCCGAGCGCAACCGCAGATGCGGCGGCACCGCCATGTTCTGACTTTCCTCTTTGCGGGCCATGCCAAACTCCATATGTGGTCGCGGGCGTCGTCATCCGCCCGCAATTCGCGCTGTTTTGGCAATCATTACACCATGATGGCCGCTATTGCCGCAATTTTTGCGCAAGCGGGGTTCGCAGCCGAGGCTGATGGCCTGGGGACCTCTGGCGAGCAACGCAGCCGCTCTGAACTACCGTTTCTTGCCAAGCAGCGCCTCGACCTCGGCCAGCGTGGGCATGGAGGGTGCTGTGCCGGGTTTCGTCACAGAGATGCCGGCGACGGCGCAGGCAAAGCGCACCGCTTCCGGAGGAGAAAATCCGCGCGCCAGCGCGGCAGCCAGGCCGCCATTGAACGCGTCGCCGGCGCCCGTCGTCTCGACGACAGGTCCGGCCGGGAAGGCAGGGATGTGTTCGGACTGCCCGGCGGAATGCAGCAATGCACCCTTCTCGCCGAGCGTGACAATGACCGTGCCAACGCCCATGGCGAGCAGCCTGTCGGCGGCACGGCGCGCGTCCTCGACGGTTTCGACCTTTACTCCGGTCAGTTCTTCGGTCTCGGTCTCGTTCGGGGTGAGGTAGTCGGCGAGGCCGAAAATCCGTTCCGGCAGCTTTGCCGCTGGAGCAGGATTTAGAATCGTCGTCACGCCCGCGGCGCGGGCGATCTCGAGTGCATGCAGGGCGGCCTCGATCGGCTGCTCCAATTGCGTGACGAAGACGCCGGACGAGCGAATCAGATCCGCATTTGCGTCGATGTCGGCGACGGAGATCAGCGAGGCGGCGCCGGGACAGACGATGATTGCATTGTTGCCCGTCATCTCCTCGACGAAGATGTAGGCTGCGCCTGTATAGCTTTCCGGCGTTTCGACTGCGGCAGCTTTGACGCCCGCCTCTTTCCAGGCTGCCCTTGCCATCTCAGCGAAGGGGTCGCGGCCGAGCCGCGTGATGAAGGTGACGTCCGCGCCAAGCCTTCCGGCGGCCACCGCCTGGTTGGAGCCCTTGCCGCCCGGCCCGAGCTTGAAATCCGAACCGAGAATGGTCTCTCCCATGCGCGGCGCCCGTGCCGCCCGGTAGGCCGTGTCGGCGACGAAGACGCCGAGGATGACGACCGGCTTCTGCGTGACCATCGGACTTACTCGGCGTCGGGCGGAATGACGCCCTTGCGGAAGGCGAAGCAGCCGTAGAAGCGCCGCTCGCCCGTCTGGATGACGCAATAGGCCTGCTTGGCGCGCTCGTAGAATGCATAACGCTCGATCGAGATCATGGGCCAGGATTTGCCCTCGGCCTTGTCGATAGCCTCCTGAACCTCCCTCTGAACGGGCGGGATCTCGTCCGGCCTGCCGACGATCTCCATCCGGGCTGCAGCGTCCTCGACAAAGCTGTCGAGCGGATAGACCGAAAGGATCGCAGCCGCGGCCTCAGCCGCGGTCGTATTGTCGATCCGGAGCAGCTTGCCGAGCCGCGTTTGCCGGGCGACCGAATCGGACGGGAAATTGGTATCGGCGATGATCAGGTCGTCGCCATGTCCCATGGCGCGCAGGGCCTGCAGCACATCGGCGTTGAGGAGCGGATTGATACCCTTCAGCATTCAGCTAGTCCCTCCGAGTCGCAATGGTTTGGCGGCCGCAGCCGCATTCAGATTCGCCGCCCGCTCTGCGGGTCGAACAGGTGCACCAGATCCTTGCGCGGCTTGAGGTGAAGCGTGTCGCCCGGCTTGAAGTCGTGACGCTCACGAAACAGCGCGACGATCTCGCTTTCGCCGAAGCGCAGGACGACCGTGGTTTCGGAGCCGGTCGGCTCGACCACCGATATTCGCGCCGGCAGGCCGTCCTCGGCGATGTCGAAATGCTCCGGCCGGACGCCGTAAAGCACCTCCTGACCTTCGGAAACCGCGCGGCTGCCGGAAAAGGGCAGGCTCGCGCCGTCGATGACCACGCTTCCGCCCTCAATCTTGCCCTTCAGCATGTTCATCGACGGCGAGCCGATGAAACCCGCCACGAAAACGTTGGCCGGCCGGTCGAAGAGTTCCAGCGGCGCGCCCATCTGCTCGATCCGTCCGGCCTGCATGACGACGATCTTGTCGGCCATCGTCATCGCCTCGATCTGGTCGTGGGTGACGTAGATCGTCGTCGTCTTCAGGCGCTGGTGCAGTTCCTTGATCTCGGCGCGCATCTGCACGCGCAGCTTGGCGTCGAGATTGGACAGCGGCTCGTCGAACAGGAAGACCTTCGGGTCGCGCACGATGGCGCGGCCCATGGCGACGCGCTGGCGCTGGCCGCCGGACAACTGGCGGGGGTAGCGGTCGAGATAGGGGCCGAGGTCGAGGATTTCCGCGGCCCTGCGGACGCGCTCGGCGATCACAGCCTGATCGGCGCCGCGCAGTTTCAGCGCGAAGGCCATGTTCTGCGCCACCGTCTTGTGCGGATAAAGCGCGTAGTTCTGGAACACCATCGCGATATCGCGCTTGCCCGGCGGCAGATGGTTCACCATGCGGTCGCCGATGACGATCGCTCCGCCGGTCACGGCCTCCAGGCCGGCAACCATCCTGAGCAGCGTGGACTTGCCGCAGCCGGACGGGCCGACCAGCACGACAAACTCGCCATCCGCTATGTCGACGCTCACGCCGTGCAGGATTTGCACGGCTCCGAACGCCTTCGATACATCGCGGATTGCAACTTGCGCCATCTTCCCCCCAGCGTCTCTTTTGGCCAGAAGCTAGTCAACAGGATCGGTCAAGTCCACAGCACAAATCGTGGCAGGACCAATTCGCCTGTCGCGTTGACACCGGCCCGACTTCATCCATAGTGTCAGCCGTTTCCAACGTCTTGGATGTCTCCGACAGCCGACGAAAACGGCACGTAATTCAATCGATTGGCCGGTTTCCGACCGGGTGGAACGGCCGGCCGGTGTCGGGGGATCAATTCGCTGCATTGCCTGAATAATGTTCTGGGAGGAACGACGACATGAAGGTAGGAATCTACGAACAACTGGTGCGCGCCGGAAGGACCCGCCGCGATGTGCTCAAGGGTGCGGCGAGTGCAGCCGCGCTTGCAGCCGCATCGACCGGAGCGCTCGGCGCGCTGACGCGCCAAGCGTCGGCGCAAGACAATTTGCGTGCGCAAATCCTGCAAATACCAGGCGTCGGCAAAGGCTCGCCGACGGATGCCGACTGGCAGAAGGTTGGCGAACTTTGCCTTGGCGCGACCAAGGCGGCCGTCAAGGAAGGCGAGTTCGCCGGTGTTGAATTGACCTTCATGGGTCTCAATAACCAGAACCTGCACAATTTCCTGTTCCGCGGTTTCCTGAAGCCGTGGGAGGCCTATACCGGGGCCAAGATCAACTGGATCGACCTTGCCCAGGCCGACTACAATGCGCGCCTGCAGCAGTCGATCGCGACCGGCACCGTCGATTTCGACATCATCGAGATGGGCGCGCCGTTCGAGGGCGACACCGCCAGCAAGGGCCTGCTCGACGAGATGCCCGATTGGGTGAAAACCCAGATCGAGGCGGACGACCTCGTGGACTACCTGAAAGCGCCGGTGGGCACCTGGGACGGCAAGACCTATCGCGTCACGATCGACGGCGATTGCCACACCTTCGCATACCGCAAGGACTACCTTACCGATCCCGCGATCAGCGGCGCGACGGGCATGACCGAAGCGCCCACGACCTGGCAGCAGGTGAACGAGTTCAGCAAGAAGGTGAAGGGCCAGAAGGATCCGCTGACCGGCCTTGACGCCTATGGCTTCCTCGACCCGCTCAAGGGCTGGGGCGGCTTCGGCTTCTACTTCCTCGAGGACCGCGCGACCGCCTACGCCAAGCATCCGGACGACAAGGCCTGGCTGTTCGACCCGGACACCATGAAGCCGCGCGTCAACAATCCGGCCTTCGTGCAGGCGATCCAGGACGTCATGGACCTGATCGCGGCCGGCGCCTATCCGTCGGATCAGATCAACGCGGACCCCGGCACGACTGCCTTCCAGCAGTTTCTCGCCGGCACCGGCGCGGCGCTCACCTGGTGGGGCGACGTGGGGTCCGGCGCGCGCACATCGGACACCTCGGTGGTGGGCGATGTGGTCGGCTTCTCGATCAATCCCGGTTCGGACAAGGTCTACAACTCCAAAACCGGCGAATGGGAGACCCCGGCCAGCCCGAACTTCGCGCCCAACATGGCTTATATCGGCTGGGGCGTGTACGTCGCCAGCAGCGTGTCCGGCGACGAGAAGAAGCGCAAGGCAGCCTGGAGCGCGGCGGCGCATCTGGGCGGCAAGGACATCTCGCTGTGGATGGCTGCCTATCCCTCCGGATTCCAGCCTTACCGCAATTCCCACTTCGACTACGCCGAATGGGAAGCGGCCGGCTACGACCGAGCCTATATCGAGGACTATCTCGGCTCCAACCTGGACAGCTACAACCATCCCAATGCCGCGATCGAACCTCGCATCCCCGGCATTTTCCAGTACTACTCGGTTGCCGAGGACGAACTCGCCAAGGGCTTTGCCGGCCAGTACAAATCTGCCCAGGAAACGGCGGACGCGATTGCTGCCGCATGGGAAAAGATCACCGACCAGATCGGGCGAGAGAGCCAGATAAAGCTCTACAAGGCCTCGCTTGGCCTCTAGGCTGAGACCGGGGTGCGCATCCGCGCACCCCATCCATCCTTCCGGCCGGGTGACGAGATGTCCCATACCGGAGCGCAAGGCCGCTTGCGCGCAACCTGCCATCCGACCAACATGCGAACATGAATCAGGGTGATCTCCTCCACGTCGTCGCCGCCGACGACATATCAGCCGGGCGGCGGCGCTTCGGCCACGGAATCGTCTGGGGGGCGCTGCTTCTGCTTGCCGCGGTCGCCGCCGCACAGACCGCACAGCGCACCGGCTACGCCGATTTCGGCTTCCAGACCTGGCGGCCTACGCTCTACGCCTACATTCTCTGGGCCGTTTGCCTGTGCTGGAGCCAGGTGCTGATCCGGGGCGAACACGGCAAGCGCACGCTGTTCGTGCTTCCAGCCGCACTTTTCGTTGTCTCGGTGACGGTGTTCCCGCTCCTGTTCGGCCTGGTTATCGCCTTCTCGAGCTGGAACCTGTCCTCACCGCTCGGACGGCAATTCAACGGCCTCGACAACGTCCGGCAGATGTGGAGCGATCCGTTCTACTGGAACGCACTGATCAACATGGTCTGGTATTGCCTGGCGATTCTCGTGGAATACGCCATCGCCTTCGGTTTGGCGCTTCTGCTCAACGCCGAGATTCGGGCGCGCAAGTTCTTCCGCGTGGCATTCCTCCTGCCGCTGATGCTTTCGCCGGTCGCCGTGAGCTGGATGATCGGCAAGTCGATGCTGGAGCTGCGCTTCGGCCCGATCGCGCGCTTCGCGCGATGGCTGGGCTGGGACACCCCCTCCTTCTTCGGCTCGCCGGAAATCGCCCGGTTCACGATCATGGTCCTCGACGCCTGGACCTTCATTCCCTTCATGATGATCATGATCCTTGCCGGCCTGCAGGCGATCCCGAAGGAACTTACGGAAGCGGCTCGCGTCGATGGGGCCGGCCCATGGAAGACCTTCTGGGAAGTCACTTTCCCGCTGATGTTGCCGGTTTCGGTCACTGCGATCCTGATACGCATCATCTTCAAGCTGAAGCTCGCCGATATCGTGATCAATCTCACCGCCGGCGGCCCTGGCGGAGCCACTGATACGGTGACGTCCTTCATCTTCCGGGAGTATCGCGACCGCTCGAATGTCGGCTACGGCACGCTGCTTGCGATCGTCTATCTCGTCATCATCATCATCGCGATGACGATCCTGATGAAACTCGCCGAACGCTTCGCGAGGCCACGGACATGAACGAGCCTGTCTTCCGCGACAGCGAGAGCGACCTGTCGTTCCGAGCCGGGCGGTTCGCCGGCAAAACCCTGATCTACGTATTGCTGCTTGCCTGGGCGGCCGTGTGCCTGTTCCCGATCTACTGGACGGTGACGACCAGCTTCAAGACAGCGCCGAACGTCATGCAGGGCGCACTGGTGCCCTGGGTCGACTACACGCCGGCCTGGCTCGGCTGGCGGTCGCTCGGTCTTTCGCCCGAGACGATCGGCGCAGAGAGCACCGTTCGCAACGAGTTCATGAAACGCTTCTTCAACTCGACCATCGCGGCGCTGTCTTCCTCGGCGATCGCCGTGATCCTCGGCTCGCTGGCCGCCTACGGTCTGTCCCGCTTCTCCTACCGTTTCCTCTTCATGAGGAATTCCGACATTTCGTTCTTCTTCCTCTCCCAGCTCATCCTGCCGCCGGTGGTGCTGGCCCTGCCGTTCCTCGTGCTCTACAGGGAACTCGCCCTCCTCGACACGCGGATCGGGCTTGTCCTCCTTTACGCACTGACCGTGCTGCCGATCGTGATCTGGATCATGCGCGATCAGTTCGAGTCGATCCCGACCGAACTCGAAGAGGCGGCATTGGTCGACGGCCTGTCCATATGGGGCGCGTTCTTCCAGATAATCCTGCCTATCGCGCTGCCCGGCATGGTGGCAGCCTTCATCCTGAGCCTCGTGCTGACCTGGAACGAGTATTTCTTTGCCGCGCTGCTAACCTCGACCCACGCCAACACGCTGCCGGTCATGGTTGCTTCGCAGACGGGGAGCCAAGGCATCAACTGGTGGGCGATGGCCGCACTCTCCTTCGCCGCGATCCTGCCTCTCATCATCATCGGCGTTGTGCTGGAGCGCTATCTGATCAAAGGCATGACGGCTGGGGCGGTAAAGTAGGCGCTGCCTTCGAGGCGATCTCGAACAGACTCTTTTGTGCCCCTGTCATGGCAGTTCCGTCATCAGATCCCGGTTTCGCTCATAGAGTTGCCGGAAGACTTTGTAACGCCGCCCATAGACTGCGCGGTTCTTGCGGTCGGGTTTGATCCGGCGCTCCTCGGGATTCCACTTGAGAATATCGCTTTTCCCGACGTCGCCGACCCCTAGGGCGGCGAGGAACGCGTCGCCATAGCTCGCGCCGACCGTCTTGCGGCGGACCGTCTGCGCCATGCCCGAAATGTCGGACACCGCCTGCGACCACACCCGGTTCCTGGTGCCGCCGCCGACGGCAAGCAGCGAGCGCGGCATGTGGCCGACATCGCGATACGTCTCGATGATGTGATTGGTCCCGCAGGCGATGCCTTCGAGCAGGGCCCGATAGAGGTCGCCGCGGCGGTGCGTGAGATTGAGGCCGAAGATCATTCCCTTGGCGTCGGGGTCGTGGATCGGCGTCCGCTCCCCCGAAAAATAGGGCAGCATGACGAGGCCATTCGCGCCGGGCGGCGAGGCTTCGGCCTCGCGGGCCAGCCTTGCGAAGGCTTCGTCGGGGGCCAGGTCGCGCGCGGCCTGATCGCGAAACCAGTGCGTCAGCGTACCGCTGGTCGCCAGTCCCGCCATCGACGCATGCTCGCCGGGAAAGAGCCATGGCGCATACCACAGCCGTGCATCCTCGATGCGGTTCTTCGACAGCATGATCGTAAAGACGGTCGAGCCGTACATCACCATCATGTCGCCCTTCCGAACGACCCCGACGCTCAGCGCCTCGGCAGCCGCGTCGATGGTGCCTGCGATCACCGGCGTGCCTCTGGCGAGCCCGGTGGCGCGCGCCGCCCTCGCGGTCACGTGGCCGGCCACCGCGGTCGTCCACATGATTTTCGGCAGTCGCTCGATGTCGACGATGCCCGGCGCGAGTTCGGTGCTCCATCGCTGCTCGTCAACGGCGTAGAGCGGCGAGAAGTTGGCGGCCGAATAGTGGTCGATCACGCATTCGCCGGTCAGCTTCTGAACCAGATAGGTGGTGGAGGTGACGATCTTCGCTGCCTTGCGGAAGACCTCCGGCCGGTTCTTCTTCAGCCACAGGATCTTCGGCCCGACCGATTGCGAGGTCAGCGCATTGCCGCAGCGCTCGAGAATGCGGTCCGGCCCAATGGCGGCGTTGAGTTCCTCAATCTCCTTTGCCGCGCGCGTATCGACACCATAGAGCACGGCATTCGACAGCGCCTCGCCGTCCTCGTCCACCGGCAACATGCACGGTCCGATCGCGCTCGCCCCAACCGCGCGAATGGAACTCGGAGCGATCCCGCTGTCGGCAAGCAATTTCCTGCAGATGGTCGTGAAGTCGCCCCACCAATCCTGTTTCGGCCGGTGCTCGGCCCAGCCGGGCTGCGGCACCAACATCCGGTGCGGCTTCGACGCGCTGGCGACGACGCGGCCCGATGCGTCGACGATGACGCCTTTCGATTCGAACGTTCCGATGTCGATGCCGAGATAGTGGTTCATTCGTAGTCGTCGCGGTCGAGGCTGAAGCCGCCGTCGATCGATGCGATGCCTTCGACCAGCAGCATCGTCAGGCCCTCCAGGTCGCCAAGGTCGCAGACTTCGAGCGAGGAATGCGAGTAGCGCATCGGGAAGCCGAGATCGATGGAGGCGACGCCTTGGCCGACAAGCTGCACATAGGACGAGTCCGTCAGCGCCCCGGTGTGCGCGCTTCGTTGCAGCGGGATATCGATACGCCGGCTCGTTCCGTCGAACAGCGACACCAGCGCCGGATGCGGGATCGTGCCGTTCAGCGTGCCGCGGCCGTGGAATGAATAAAGGCTCATTGCAGGCCCGCCGCCCAGCCTGACGTCACCGCGATAGGCCATGTCCGGCGTGTCGGTAGCCAGCAGCAGGTCGATCTGGATGGCGATGTCCGGCTGCAGCGCCTGAGCCGCCGTCAGCGCACCGCGCAGGTTGAACTCCTCCTGCACCGAGAAGACGAAATGCACCGTCGGCCGTTTCGGCCGCGCCATAAGTTGCCTCGCGGCCTCGACGATGACCGCACAGCCGGCCCGGTCGTCGATCGCGGCGCCGGCGATGCGGTCCGGCGAGAGCTCGACCCAATGCGGCCGATAGACAACCGGGGAACCTACGTCGATGCCGGCGGCGAGCACCTCGTCCCTGCTGGCAAAGCCGGCGTCGATATAGAGGTCCTGGTATGGGACGACCTTGTACTTCTCCTCGGGCGTGGTCGCATGGTGGCTCTTGTTGGCGATGACGCCTGGCCTGTCGCGCCCTTCGCCGACGCAGATCAGCACTTCCTGCGAAGGCAGTGCGCGCTCGGGAACGCCGCCAAGCCGCTCGACCCGGATGAATCCACCAGCCTCGATCTTGCGTACGACCAGGCCGAGCTGATCCATGTGCGTGAACAGCATGACCGACGGCGCGCCAAGGTCACCCTCTAACGTCGCGATCAAATTTCCCAGGCGGTCGGTTCGCGTCGACAGACCGAGCGCCTTCAGGAGGCCCGCGATATGGCGGCGAACCCTTCCCTCATGGCCGGACAGGCCGGGGATGAGCATGAGGTCGCAAAGATGCGCTTTCATCCGCGCCTTGACCTCGCCGGGAGCCGCCTTCATGCGCCGCGCGCCGCGCGTGCCAGGCGCATGAATTCGGCCGCACGGTCCGGATCGACCGGGTTCCAGGTGTCGCCGTCGACCTTGAGCGAAGAGCCGACGATGCAGCCGTCGGCTATCTTCAGCACGTCCGCAACGGTCGCGTGCTTGACGCCGGTGTTGGCGAGAACCGGCGTTTGCGGCAGCACCTTCTTCACCGCTTCGAGATCGCTCAGCGCCGCGGCCTCGCCGGTGATCTGGCCCGAGACAAGAATAGCGTCCGGAATGCTCGAAAACACTGCGCTGCGTGCCCGATCGGGCAGGCTGCGTTGGTCGAGCGAATGGGCGAATTCGGCCGACACATTGTAGAGCAATGCGAGATCCCGCCTGTGCAGCCTGTCGCGATACCGCATCGCCTTGCCGGCGTCCGGGGTCCACGGTCCCATGTCGGAGGCATAGGTGCCGGTGAATATCTCGCGCACGAAGGCGGCTCCGGTTGCGGCGGCGAGCGCGATGGAAGACATAGGGTCCCACAGCACGTTCACGCCGAACGGAACGCTTATCCTGTCGCGCACCCGGCCGATGGCGTAGGCCATCGTCGCCGTCGAGGCCGCATCGACCTCGAATTCGTATGGCCGGTCGTTCTCGTTGCCGAACATGATCGCATCGAAGCCGGCTTTTTGCAGGGCTTCTATATCCTTGCCGATGCTTTCGATAAGACCATCGACCCCGCGCTCGGCGTCGTGCAGCGGTGAGCCAGGCAGTGCGCCGAAATGCACCATGCCGATCACCGGCTTGCCCGTGCCGAAAACCTGCCTGAACTTTTGCGTCACTGGCCCTCCCCATATGCTTTCTTTGATGCTAGCAACCGCTGGAATCCATGTCCAATTGGTTCGCAACTTCCCCCAACCCAGATAGGGAATGCAATGAGCGCGTCTGGCATCTTCGCTCGAATAGTCGCCCTGATCGGCGCCGTAGCGATTTTTTTTCGGCACCGGGGCGACGGCTCGCAGGAACAGGCCTTTGGCAGCGCGCCGAAAATACCGGCGGCAAAGCCGCAAGGCATTCCGACGCTGAAGATGCCGACGGCAAGAGGATGGACTGCCGGACAAACGCCGATCGCCGCGGCGGGGCTTCAGGTGAACGCCTTCGCAGCCGGCCTGAAGCATCCGCGCTGGATCCATGTGTTGCCGAACGGCGATGTGCTCACGGCCGAGGCTCTGAGCGTGCCGGGAGGCATCAAATCTGCTTTCGATTACGCCATGTTCAGCACGATGAAGCGCGCCGCCGCGACAGGAGACAGCCCGAACCGGATTACGCTGTTGCGTGACTCCGACGGCGACGGAGTGGCCGAAATCCGCGACGTGTTCCTCGATGGGCTGAACCAGCCGTTCGGCATGACACTGCTGGGCGATACGTTCTATGTCGGCAACACCGATGGCGTGATGGCTTTCCCCTACGCGAACGGAGACATCCGCATCGGCGCGACGGGACGAAAGCTGGTGGACCTGAAGCCCGGCGGGCATTGGACCAGAAGCCTGCTTGCAAGCCCCGACGGGCGGAAGCTCTATATCGGCGTCGGCTCGCTCAGCAATATCGGCGACCACGGGATGGCGGCGGAAGAGGGCCGCGCGGCCATCCACGAACTCGACCTCGAGAGCGGAACGAGCCGCATCTTCGCCTCCGGCCTGCGCAACCCTGTCGGCATGGCGTGGGAGCCGACGACCGGCGCTCTCTGGACGGTGGTCAACGAGCGCGACGGCCTGGGCGACGAAACGCCTCCCGACTACCTGACTTCGGTGCGCGACGGCGGCTTCTACGGCTGGCCCTTTTGTTATTGGGACAGGATCGTCGATGACCGGGTGCCGCAGGATCCGACGATGGTCGCAAAGGCCATAACGCCGGATTTCGCGCTGGGAGGCCACACCGCGTCGCTCGGCCTCTGCTGGCTTCCCGCCGGCACGCTGCCCGGCTTTCCGGACGGCATGGTCATCGGACAACACGGCTCCTGGAATCGCAGTAAATTGAGCGGCTACAAGGTCGTCTTCGTGCCCTTTGCGAATGGACGCCCGTCCGGGCCGGCTCGCGACATTCTGACCGGCTTCCTTTCTCCGGACGAGCGGGCTTCCTACGGACGGCCGGTGGGCGTCACTGTCGGTCCGGACGGCTCGCTGCTGGTGGCGGACGATGTAGGTGATGTGATCTGGCGCGTGACGGGTGAGCCGGGGAATCGCTGAACGCCAAACGCAGCGGCGATCTACAACGATGTATGGCGGTGAATCGCCAAGCGTTTAAAGGATTGGTGATCCCGACTGGATTCGAACCAGTGGCCTACAGATTAGGAATCTGTCGCTCTATCCTACTGAGCTACGGGACCGACCGCCACGACACATAATCGCTTCGGGCGCTTTCGCCAAGCCTTCTGATCCGACCAGGATCGCTCCAATTTTGTCGAGCCGCATGGTCTTGTCCGAAACGTCTGCAGCTTTCGCTATGTAGGCTTGATCATGCTCCAAGCGCTGATTCGGCAAGCCGTACCCAATAGCTCATGCCGTGCGGAATGACCTCGTCGTTGAAATCATAGGCCTCATGATGGAGATTGGCGCTGTCGCCGTTGCCGATGAAGATGAAGGCGCCGGGCCGCGCTTCCAGCATGTAGGAAAAATCCTCGCCGCCCATCACCGGCTGCATGGCGCGCTGGACCTGGCCGTCGCCGGCGATGGCGGCCGCGATGTCTCCGGCAAACACAGCTTCGTCCGGGTGGTTGAAGGTCACGGGATAGTTGGAGTCGTAGTCGACATGGATCGTCGCGCCATAGGTTGCGGCGATGCCGTCGCAGATGGCGTGGATGCGCTCGCGCGCGAGCGCCGCCACCTCCTTCTTCAGCGTGCGGACAGTGCCGGCGAGTTCGACCTTTTCGGGGATGACGTTGTAGGCGTCGCCACCATGGAATTTCGTCACCGTGACGACCACGGATTCGACGGGATCGGTGGTGCGCGAGGCGATGGTCTGGAAGGCGGTGACCACCTGGCTCGCCACCACGATCGAATCGATGGCGCGGTGCGGCATCGCGGCATGGCCGCCCTTGCCCTTTACGGTGATGGTGAATTCAGCGGTCGCGGCCATGATCGGGCCCGGCCGGATCGCGAACTGGCCGACGGGAAGGCCCGGCATATTGTGCATGCCGAAGACGCGCTCGATGCCGAAGCGGTCCATCATGCCGTCCTTGACCATGGCGAGGCCCCCGGCGCCGCCTTCCTCGGCCGGCTGGAAGATCACCGCCACCGAGCCTGCGAAGTTACGGGTCTCGGCCAGGTATTTGGCCGCGCCGAGCAGCATGGCTGTGTGGCCGTCATGGCCGCAGGCGTGCATCTTGCCGGGAACCCCCGAGGCGTAAGGCTTGCCGCTCGCCTCGTTGATCGGCAGCGCGTCCATGTCGGCGCGCAAGCCGATGGTGCGGCCAGGTCCCAGGCTGCCGCGGATGATGCCGACCACACCGGTGCGGCCGATGCCCGGCACGACTTCGTCGCAGCCGAATTCGCGCAGGCGCTGCGCCACGAACTCAGCCGTCTTGAACACGTCGTAGCCCAGTTCCGGAGTCTGGTGGATATGGCGTCGCCAGCCGGTGACTTCGTCGTGCATCTCGGCGGCTCGGTTCAGAATGGGCATTATGCGCGCTCTCCTTTGGCGCGGGAATCGCTCTCCCCGCAAATCGAAAATCATCCTACAGCTTTGCCATCTTGGCGTCACATAGGCTAAATAGCACCGGGCAAGTTCCCGGGGCGCGGGCAGTGAGGGCCGGATCGTCCCGCTTGGCGATATGCCCCGGTCAAGAAAACCTATGGGCCAGGGACTATTTGGGCAAGAGGCGATTTCGGGCATCATGCGGCGCAGATTCATTCTCACGACGGTTTTTTCGGGCATTCTTGCCCTGGCGGCGGGCCTTCCGGCCGGCGCAAATCCGTCGCTTCTGATCGATACCGGGACCAATCGGGTCATCGAGAGCGAAAACCCGTTCCAGCGCTGGTATCCGGCGTCGCTGACAAAACTGATGACGACCTATGTGGCGTTTCGCGCTGTGCAGGCCGGCGAAGTGTCGATGACCTCTCCTGTCGTCATCTCCAAGAAGGCTGCCGCGCAGCCGCCGAGCAAGATGGGCTATCCCGTCGGATCGGAACTGACGCTCGACAATGCGCTGAAGATCATCATGGTCAAGTCGGCCAACGACGTCGCGCACGCGATCGGCGAGAGCATTGCCGGCTCGCAATCGGCTTTCGCCGAGCGGATGAACGCCGAATCGCGCCGGCTCGGCATGACCGATTCCAACTGGGTCAACCAGCACGGCCTGCACGACGACAACCAGTACACGACGGTCCGCGATCTCGTCATCCTGGCCACGGCGTTGCGCAAGGAATTCCCGCAATATAGCGAGTATTTCTCGATCGAAGGCCTTCAGGCGGGCGACAAGGTTCTGGCCAGCCACAACAATCTCATCGGCCGCTTCGAAGGCGCCGACGGCATGAAGACCGGCTACACCTGCCCGTCCGGCTTCAATCTCGTAGCATCTGCGACCCGCAACGGCCGCACGCTGCTGGCGGTTGTCGTCGGATCCGAAACCGTCGATTCTCGCGACGAGGAGGCTGCGGCCATGCTGGCGCGGGGCTTCACGGTCTCGACATCGGGAGGGCCATCGCTCGGCGAACTCAAGCCAACCGGCAGCGAGTCCGCCAAGCCGGTCAACATCCGCAAGGAAGTATGCACCAAGGAGGCGCGGGAGGCGCGCGCCAAGGAAGAGAAGGAACGCGCCAAGGCCGAAAAGGAAGGAAAGCAATCTCCGGAGACGGTCTATCTCGGCGAGATGACGCGCGAGCGCGTGCTGGTCAAGGTCGAACTGGGCGGCGCGACCGGGCCGCTTTCCGCGGCTGCCGCCGCCACTGTCGCCGCCAACCGGGTCTATGCCGACGTGCCGATCCCGACCTGGCGCCCCGACAAACCCGTACCGGGAATCGCTGCGCCGCAGCAGGGCGACGAATCGGGCAAGCCGAGTGGCTGAGTTCCCAATTCCCGTATCGGTGCTGACAGGCTTTCTCGGCGCCGGCAAGACGACACTGCTCAACCGGCTGCTCAAGGATCCGGCGCTGACCGACACCGCCGTCATCATCAACGAATTCGGCGATGTCGCCATCGACCATCTGCTGGTCGAGCAGTCTTCCGACGGCGTCATCCAGCTTTCCGATGGCTGCCTGTGCTGCACGGTGCGCGGCGAACTGGTCGATACGCTGGCCGACCTCGTCGACCGCCTGCAGACCGGCAAGATCGCCCGGCTGAAGCGGGTGGTCATCGAAACGACCGGGCTCGCAGATCCGGCGCCGGTGCTGCAGTCGATCATGGGACACCCCGCACTGGTGCAGGCATTCCGGCTCGACGGCGTCATCGCCATGGTCGACGCGGTCAATGGCGAAGCCACGCTCGACGCCCATGTCGAGGCGGTCAAGCAGGTTGCGGTCGCCGACCGTATCGTCGTCGCCAAAACCGATCTGGTCACCGAGGCGCAAGCGCTGGAGCGGCTTCGCGCCAGGCTGCGGAAGATCAATCCTGGCGCGCCGCTGCTCGATGTTTCCGCTGCCGGCGTGGCGGGGCTGCTCGATTGCGGGCTCTACGATCCGAAGACCAAAACCGCCGACGTTCGCAAATGGCTGGGCGCCGAGGCCGAGCACGCGGCGCATCATCATGCCGGGCACGGCCATGATCATGACCAGCGCGTCCGCTCCTTCACGCTGGTGCATGACCGGCCGGTGCCCTATGCGTCGATCGAGATGTTCCTCGATCTGCTGCGCTCGGCGCATGGCGAAAAGCTGCTTCGGATGAAGGGCATCATCGAGCTTGCCGAAAGCCCGGAGCGGCCGCTGGTCGTGCACGGCGTGCAGAAGCTTCTGCACCCGCCGGCCCGCCTGCCGGCCTGGCCCGACGAGGTGCGCGGCACAAGGCTGGTGCTGATCACGCTGGATATGCCGGAGGATTATGTCCGCCGGCTGTTCGCCGCTTTTACCAACCAGCCGCAGGTCGACACGGCCGATCGCGCGGCGATGGAAAACAACCCGTTGGCGATTGCCGGACGCTGAGTTGAACCGTACCTGGTTTGCCTTGCCACGCCCAAAGGAGACCCTAGCTTCCGCCTCGGACATGAGAAGGATGCGAGACGATGAACATCGCCTTCCCCGGCGAGTCCGCCGAATATAGAGCTGCCCGCGACCGCCTGCTGGCGAAGGAGATCGAGCTGCGCCGCGCCATGGAGGCGGTTTCGGCCCTGCGGCGCGAACTGCCGCCGGACGGGCTTATTCCCGAAGACTATGTTTTCGACGGCCTCGGCCCGGACGGCGTTCCGGCCAAGTTGAAGCTCTCGGAACTGTTCGCTCCGGGCAAGGACTCGCTGGTCGTCTATAATTTCATGTTTCCTCGTTACCCCAAGGACGACAGGCCCGGCCCGGCCGAGGGCGCGACGGCGCGCCTGAAACTGGAAGAAGGACCGTGCCCCTCATGCGTCGCCTTCCTGGATGCGCTGGACGGCGCAATGAAGCATGTGGAAGGAGCGGGGTTCAATTTCGTGGTGATCGCCAAAGCGTCGCTCGACCGCCTGACCACATTCGCCAAGGAGCGTGGCTGGCGGAACCTGCGCCTGCTGTCGGCGGCCGGAAACAGCTTCAAGCGCGACTACCTTGCCGAGACGCCAGAAGGATTTCAGATGCCAATGGTGACGGTCTTTCATCGAGATGGCTCTGAAATCCGGCACTTCTGGAGTTCGGAGATGCTCTACGCGCCCGCCGATCCCGGCCAGGATCCACGCCACGCCGGCACCATCGAGCCATCCTGGAATATTTTCGACCTGACGCGCGAAGGCCGGCCCTCCGACTGGCAGGAACAGCTGGAATACGACTGACGAATTCGCGGGTGCCCGCGCTTCTGTGAGACAGCTGCTCAGCTGCCGAACATGTTGGTGATGCGCCTGGTCATGTTGCCGAGCAGGCCGGGCTTTTGGGCAGGCGGAGACTGTACGGCGACCGGAGCGGGCGCGGGAACGACTGCGGTCTCGGCGGGCGTTTGGGCCGGCGCTTCGGCGGCT
>NZ_AHAM01000043.1 GCF_000236565.1 Mesorhizobium alhagi CCNWXJ12-2
AACCGTGCCGTCATCGGCTTTCTGGAAGATTTTCGCACCCGCGCCGAAATAGCCGAACGCAACGATGGCAAGCGCCAGCGCCGGCCACAAAAGAACGAGCCAGATGGCCGACGCGAATGCGCCGACGATTGACGCCGCGAGAAGCAACACCGCGCCTGCTGCGTAGGATGCGCCGAGCCGTCGCGCCCAGCGATCGCCGGTCAGGGCGAAGCTCGAGAAGGGCAGGGCGCCGGCACGCGGAAACAGCCACAGCGCGAACAGGCCGAGCAGCGCGCCGGTCGGGATGTCGATGAAATGATGCTGCCATGTGGTCAGCACCGATGCGCCGATGAGCAAACACCAGCCGTGCCATACGATCTTCGCCGGCCCGGAGAACCTGGGGCGAAGATGATCCCAGATGATGACGAGTAGCGCTATGTGGAGCGACGGCGCCTGGTTGAACGGCTTGTCGAAGCCGCCGAGCACGGCGAACATGAAGCCCGGCAGGCCGGTTGTCTCGGGCCGCACGAAAGTGGCGGCCAGCGGAAAGGCGAGGAAACAGGAGACGGCGACGATCTGTGCCGTCAGATAGCGGCCGGCGAGGCGATCGACGCCGCTTTTCGTGTCGTTGACGAAGAGCGACAGCGCATAGAACAGGTTGATCGACCAGTAGGGCACGATGGTCCAGGCCATGAACGGCACTGCGCGCTCCCAGTCGAAGACGATGCTGCCGACATCGTCGCGCAGGGAGGCGAGCCAGTTGGCCGTGCCGTAGGTCAGATAGAAGAACGGGGCGAGAAACAGCAGCCACAAGGCTGCCCGTTTCGCCACGGGGCGGTAGGGTTCTGCGACCGTCTCCTGCGCGTGCATTCGGACCTCAGATGCGTTCGGCGAGCGACACGGTGAAGATGCCCCATTGGTCGATGCACTGGTCGAGCTTGCGGAAGCCGGCGGCCTCGACAAGCTGGTCCATTTCGCCCTGCGTGCGCCGCCGCATCACCCAGGCTTCGCCGCCGCGATGCGAGGTCAGGCTGCGCGCGATCATTTCGAGCTGCGGGTGCCAGGGCTGGTTGGTGTAGATCAGCAGCGCGCCCGGCGTCATCGCGCGAGCGATGCCACCGAGCGACCGCGCGATCAGCGCATTGTCGGGGAAGAGTTCGTAAAGGCCGGAGACGATGGCGAGATTGGGCGCGGGGGTCTGGGCGGCGAGCGCCTCGCCGTCGAACGCGTCGGCGCGGTGGAACGAGAAGCTCTGCGGCAGCTTGCGCGCCGCGATCAGCTTCTGGCCGGCCGCGACATTGATGTCGGAATAGTCCTGCAGGCGAACAGCGGCAGGCTGGTCGGGACATTTGGCGATCGCGTCGAGCACATAGCGGCCGTGGCCGGCGGCGATGTCGAGCACATTTGCCGGCCGGCCGGCCTGTTTCAGGCGCGCGATCCCCGCCGGGATCATCTCTTCCAGGTGCACTTTGCGTTGGCGGATGCCGCGCCAGCCGATTGCGTCGAGGAAGATGCGGTCGACGGCGCGACCAACCGGTCCGAGGCCGCGCGCTTCGTTCTCGTAGACGTAGTCGAGGGTGGAGCCGGAATCGAAGCCGGTGGCGACGCCGGTCTTGAGGCCGGCGGAGAACCACGCACCGAGCTTGATGAAGGCGCGGTTCAGCGCCCAATAGAGGCCTTTCGGCGACAACGGATCGAGCGGCGAGGCGAGCCGGTCGGCCTCGTCGCGGGTAAAGCCGGACAGATGCGCGGCGGTCAGATCTGCACGCTCGATCGGCTTTGCGAACTGCTCGGTGATGAAACGCCGGACGTCACCGACCACCGGCGCGCGGTCGCGTTCGCCCAACGTGTCGTGAAAGAAACCCTTCAGGACGTGGCGCTCCTTGATGGAACTGCCGAGATTGACGAAGAATTCGTGCTGCGGGGCGTGCCTGACAACCCAGTCGCTGCCCGAGATGAGCAATTGCGTCGGCACGGTGATGGCGCGGGCATCGTTCACCACGCGGGCAGCGTGCCGGTAAAGCTCGACCAGTATGTTCGAGGCGATCGGCCGGGTGATCAGCGGGTCGGCCTCGAAGGAGGCGATGCGCTCCGGATCGTGGGTCAGGAATTTGGCCTTCACGTAGGAATTGACGAAGAACACGCCGCGCAGCTTCTGCCACAACGCGATGCTCTCCTTGGCGAAGGGCATGTAGAGTTTTACCGAGAAGGCGGGCGAGGCCAGCACCAAAGCGCGGATATCGGGCGCGTAATCGTGGACCCAGGTTGCGGCCAGCACCGCGCCCACGGATTGCGCGACGACCGCCATGTCGCCGAGCTTGAAGCCGTCCCGCGTCTCGATCTCGCGCATGAAGCAATCGACGTCGCGCACCGATGCGGCGAAGGAGGGAGAATAACCGCGCTGGCCGGGCGACCTGCCATGGCCGCGCGCGTCCCAGGCGTAGAAGGCGTAGTCCGGCATTGCGAGCTCGTCGACGAGATGGGCGACGCGGCCGCCATGCTCGTGGCCGCGGTGGAACAGCACGATTGCGCCCTTGGGGGCAGCGCTTACCGCCGGCCAGCAGCGGTAGAAGATCTCGGCGCCGTCATGGCTCTGGAAGGTGCGCTCGAATGCGGGTCGCCCGGCGGCAGGCGGCGCGGCGGACAAGGTCTCGTGCGGCATTTGCGGGTTTCTCCGGAGTGCAAATCAGGCCGTGCCGGCGGCGAGGCCGGCGCGAACGCGGTTGACGGCGGTGACCAGCGACAGCAGCGCCATCGCTGGAAATATCCACGGCGCGATCAGCGGAAGGGCAAAGTCCGCTGCGACCAGCACCGCGATGACGCCGAGCGCCAGAGCCCGGTCGCTCTTGCCGAACGGACCGGCATAGTTGCGGCCGGAGCCCGCCGCCACGCCAAGCACGCCGGCGAATTCGGCAAGGATGGCGGCGATAGCGAAGGCGGCCACGCCCCAGGCGGGGAAGGCCACCACCAGCGCGAAGGGCAGGATGAGGGCGAGGTCGGAGACGACGTCGCAGAGTTCGTTGAGGTACATTCCGAGCCGCGAGGCCTGGCCATGCTCCCGCGCCAGCATGCCGTCTATGGCGTTGAGCGCCATGCGGACGAACAGAACGGCCGGCAGCAGCAGGAACACCCAGCCGATTTCCGGAAACGCCGCGATGGCGGCGCCTGCTGCGACCGACAGGAAGGCGGCGGCGAGCGTCACCTGGTTGGCGGTCGCGCCGTTTGCGGCGAGCATGTCGACCAGCGGCCTGAGCGTCGATTGGAATGCAGGTTTCAGCGCGTAAAGTGTCGGCATCAGCACGGCTCCCCCGAGTCCGCAAACCTTGACTTGAACCACGTTCACGTCTTTATTGCCACAACTGTGAACGATGTTCAAGGTGTTTGTGAACAGTGTTCAAATTGTGACGGCCAAGGATGGAGCATTGGCGAAGAAGACGCAAGAACGGCGCGAGCGGCTCAGGCGGTCGCTGATCGACATCGCCGAGCGCAGGATCGCCGAGAACGGCTATCCGGCGCTGACGGCGCGCGAGGTGGCGGGCGAGGCCGGTTGCGCGGTCGGCGCCATCTACAACATCTTCCCGGACATGGACGCGCTGGTGGCGGCGGTCAATTCGCGCACCGTTGCGCGGCTCGAAGCGGCGGTCGCGTCGGCCTTCGCGCGCGATCCTTCGAGCGCATTGCCCAAACGCGCGCTGACGCTGCTCGGGCAGACCTATTTCGAGTTCGTGCTGGCCAACCCCCGGCTGTGGTCGGCGATTTTCGAACTCGGCTTCCGCGCTTCGAAAGATGTGCCGGAACGGCAGGGGGCCGC
>NZ_AHAM01000042.1 GCF_000236565.1 Mesorhizobium alhagi CCNWXJ12-2
CCAAGTCGGTCGGGCTCAATGGCGCGATCGTAGAGGTGCCGATAACCCAGCAGCACATCGCCGACACGCTCGGCCTTTCGCTGGTCCACACAAACAAGACGATCCGCAAGCTGATGGATCGCAAGCTCATTTTGTGGCGCGACGGCGGTTGCGAGATTCTCGACCTCGAAGGGCTGAAATCGCTCGCCCGCTGGGAAGGTCTGGGCGAGACGCTGCGCCCCCTGGTTTGACCCACTCGACGACGCTTAGCCGGCGTCGTCACCCCAATTCAGGCCGGGAACGATATTCCTGACGACCGCATAGGCGACCAGCAGGGCCGGGATGGCTATGAAGCCGCCGAGCGGCCCCCACAGCCAGATCCAGAAGACAAGTGCGAGCAGCACGACCAGCGGGTTCAGCGTCATAGTCCGGCCGATCACCGTCGGCGTCACGAACTGGGCTTCGACCGTGTTGATGGCGAGATAAACTGCCACTGGCAGCAGGCTGCCGCCCAATATATCGAATTCGGCCAGGCCGATCGCGAACAGGATGAGCACCATCACCGCCGGGCCGATGAACGGCACGAAGTTGGCCAGGGCAGCGAGCGCGCCCCAGAGCGGCGCGGAGGGAACGCCGATTAGAAACAGTCCGATTCCGACGGCCGTTCCTTCGGCGATATTGATGGCGCTGATCGAGATGAGATAGCGCGACACCAAGCTTTCGACATCGCGAAAGATGTGCGCGACGCGCCAGCGCAGGCGGCGCTTGAAAAACAGGCTCAGGATCGCCGCCCGTGTCTGGTGCCGCGTCGCGACGAAGAAATAGAGACTGGCGAAGAAGATCAGGATCTGGGCGATTACGGCGGGAGCCAGCGTCGCCAGGCTCTCGAATCCCATGCCTTCGTCGACGGATACCGAAACGCCGTCGTCGCCGGTCAGATTGCGCAATTGCTCGCGAATGCCGTTCAGCGCCTGGAGCGGCTGCCTCAATTGCGCAAGTTGCGCCTGAAGGTCGCTCCAGATTTGCGGCAGGCGGCCGATCCAGAAGTTCAGCGGCGCCGCCAGCGCGAGTGCGAGCAGGCAAGCGGCGAATATGAAGATCAGCACGACAGCGGTCGCCGACAGGCCGGGCGGGAATCCGTGCCGCTCGAGTCTCGTCGCTATCGGGCCGAGCATAAGGCCGATGACTATGCCGAGCGAAATCGGCGCGAGAATGTATTCCCCCGTCGCCAGCGCGAACACCAGCGCGATGATACCGATGACGATGACCGAAACCTGCGCCGCCTGCGCCAGAAATATCTCGACATTCGATTTGGGCGGCAATCGGACGATCGGCGCCTTCTTGGTGGTGCGGTTGGCCATTCAGGATTTCCGGCTGGACTTACAGTGGGAAACGCACTTTCATGGCCTTCGTTCCTTGACGGAACCTCGCTGCGCATGGGGCGTTCTGTCGGCATTAGCGCTAAGGAGTGTGGCAATGGCGGCAGCAGCAGGCAGATCTTCGAAATCCACAGGCGGAACGGGACCAAGCCCCGACCTTGAAGCCGACATCCGCCAGTTGCGGGAAGACATCGCGAAGCTTGCCGAGCAGTTGGCGGCCACCAAGGATCATTCCTACAGCGCCGCGCGCCGTGCGGCCGCCGAAGGGGTTGAGCAGTTGCGCACGCAGGGCGAGGCCGCCATCGAAGGCCTCCGCGCCAACGCCAGCGATGTCCAGGAGCAGGTGATTGCGACCGTTCGTGAAAAACCGGTCACCTCGCTTGCGATTGCCGCCGGCGTCGGTTTTCTGTTTGCGCTCCTGTCACGCCGCTAACGCCGGCCCGGGGGGTTCGAATGCTGGCATCGCTGATCGCAAGTTTCGCTTCGGGCGAGACTGCGCTTGTCGTTCGCCGCGCCAGGCGGGCGGCGATCGCCTATCTGCTGGCAGGCGTGGCCGCGCTTTGCGGCATCGGCTTTTTCATCGGCGCCGTCTACATCTGGGCCTCGCTGCGTTACGGGGCGATCGAGGCGGCGCTCGGCATCGGCCTAATCTTCCTGCTCTTGAGCGGCCTCGTCCTCATTATTCATACCACCACGGCGCGAATCCAGGCGAGGCGGGCCAAGGAGCGGCGCGCGAGCGACCTTACAACGGTCGCGGTCGCTTCCGCACTGGCGGTGTTGCCGACGCTTTTGCGCGGCAAAACCGGGCTTGGAACGGTGATCGCGCCGCTCGTCGCGCTCACCGCCTATGCGATCTACCGCGAGAACCGCGCCAAGACCCCGAAGAAACCCGATCTCGCCGATTGAGTTTCGCCGCCCGCGGCGGCCCGCCGGCGATACGCCTGGAACCAAGCCATGGCGCGGGCATTGATCGGCATAGGCCAATACAGCGGAGGCGATCGTGCCCAAGACAATACCGCCCGGCAAATCGCGCCAGGGAAGCCGCGGCCTTCCCGTCCTAATCGTTCTCGTGGCCGGACTGGCGCTGGCGATGGCCATATGGGGAATTCTGGAGATTTGGGGCGCGGCGATCGACGCGCCGAGCAACGAACAGCCCGGCGGCGTGACGATTGAGGGCAACGAACAAGCGCCGGCGAACTAGGCGGTCGAGTTGGTCCCGGCGGCTTGGAGGGAATTCTTCGGCACGAGCACACGCAGCGACTTGGGGTGAATCTCCAGCACCGTCTCCCTTTCCAGTTCCGACAACTCGCCGTCTATCACGCATTTGAAACCGGCCTTGGCCGAGCGGATCTTGAGCACCACCCGCTCGGCCTGATGGATTTCGACCTGCTGGTTGCCGCGCCATCTGCCGCGCGCCACATTCAACATGAAATTCAGCAGTTCTCCGCGTTGCCGGGCAACGGTGATGTAGACGCCGAGCACGCCGCCATCCGGGTGGTCGGCATAGGGCAGATGGCCTTCGCCCAACAGATTGTTGGTCACACCGATACCGATCGTGCGGGTGACGATTTCGGCTTCGCCGATCGTCAGGCTGATTGTCATCGTCGGCGGGTTCAGCATCGTCGTGGAGCCGGCCCTGATCGAAGCACCGATCTTTCCGAGACGAGAGCGGAATTCCATTCTGTCGCGCAGCCGCACCATTTTGGCGTGCATGCCGATCGAAAACTGGTGGACGAAGACCCTGCCATTGGCGCTGGCGACATCGACGGGCCTGATCTCACCGTCCGCGAATGATCTCAAGGCGACGTCCAACGTCTGCGGCACGCCCAGGCTGCGCGCGAAGAGGTTCATGGTTCCCGCCGGAAGGATGGCCAGAGCCTTCTTCTTGTCCTTCATGGCCGCGGCAGCCGCCGAGATGGTTCCGTCGCCGCCGCCGGCAAGCACCACGTCCACTGAACGCGCCCGCGCCGCCTGATTGAGCGCCTCTACCACTTCGTCACCAGCAACAATGCGCGTTTCGACGGTATGGCCGGCGGCTGTCAATGTCTCCTCGATTGCCGCGGAGAAGGTGTCGAGATCCATCGCGCGCAGGGTGCCGCCGTCCCGGTTGAGCACCGCAAGGAAGCGCATGTCAGAACTCCGATCGCCTGTCGCTGAAGCCGCCCGGCTCTGCGAGCGAAAGCCGGCTTTCTCAACGTCGGCGACGCGCCGAGGTTCCCGCGCCGGGCAACTCCGTCCGCAAACCCTGCCGCACCCCGGCGGAAGGACGGATCCGGCGAAATTCGGAACTAGAATTGAGTAACGACGTTGTGACGATGTGAAACCGCGCCCGGCATCCCCTGCGACGGTACAGCCGAGGCCCGGCAGTGCATTGAAGAAAGTTCACGCACAAGGAGAACATATCATGATCCGCAATCTTCTGGCTACCACGGCGATCGCGACACTGCTGTCGACCGCCGCCTATGCGCAGGACGCTACTGCGCCCGCGCCTGCTGCGCCGGATCCGGCCGTCCAGGCCCCGGCTGAAGCGCCCATCGCGCGTGCCGACGGCCACCTGGCTACCAACCTGATCGGCGAAACCGTCTACAACGGCACCGGCGACGACGCCGAGAACATCGGCAAAGTCAATGATATCGTCATCGGCTCGAATGGCGAGGTCGAATCCGTCGTCATCGGCGTTGGCGGATTCCTCGGCCTCGGCCAGAAGAATGTCGCCGTGAACTACGCCGAGGTTGACTGGGCCGAACGGGACGGCGACCGCTGGCTGGTTGTAGCCGCCACCAAGGAACAGCTCGAGGCACAGGCCGATTTCGACCGCCGCGCCTATGAACCTGCTCCGGCAACCACCGCCGGCACGGAACCGCCTCCTGCGACCGACCAGACCGCGACAGCTCCTGCTCCGGCCGCTCCGACTGACGATCAGACGGCAACAGCCCCGGCTGAACCTGCTCCGGCTGATGACCAGACAGCGACGGCCCCGGCCGAGCCTGCCCCGGCTGACGACCAGACGGCCACGGCTCCGGCTGAGCCTGCCCCGGCTGACGACCAGACGGCAACCGCCCCGGCTGAGCCTGCTCCGGCAGATGACCAGACCGCGACGGCTCCGGCTGAGCCTGCTCCGGCCGACGACCAGACCGCTACCGCCCCGGCTCCGGCCGCCCCGGCGGACGATCAGACTGCCGCAGCTCCGGCTGACCCGGCCGCTCCCACCGACCAGACCACGACGGCAGCGGTCGACAAGTCGGCGCTGACGGAAATGCCGGCCAATGAAATGCGCGCCGAAAACCTGATCGGCACGACCGTCTACGGCGCCAATGACGAGATGATCGGCGAGATCGGCGACGTGGTGCTCGAAGGTGAGAACGTCGATTCGATCATTGTCGATGTCGGCGGGTTCCTCGGTGTCGGCGAGAAGGAAGTCGCTGTCGCCATGGACAATCTCTCGTTCATGACCGATGCGGACGGCAACAGGTATCTCTACACCGGCTTCACCAAGGAGCAGTTGGACGCGCAACCGGCTTATGATGAGGCCACCTTTGCCCAGAACCGCGACGATCAGCGCATGATGAACCAGTAATCATTCACGGTTGTCGTCAAAGAACCCGCGCCGGTAACGGCGCGGGTTTTCTTTGGTCGGGTCCGCTTCGTGGCCGTGCCGCACAACCAATGTTCGCTCAGCAAAGCAAGCAGCTGTCACAGGCGATAGTAGGATATTGGGGCGGTTCGATTTTCGTGCCAAGTTGAGCGTGCGTGCGGATGGCGCGTTGTGAACAAGCGACTAGCACTCGTTCACATATTGGCGACAGTGCATTCTGACTTCGGCCTCTACCCTGGCGGGTCGTTTGACCGACATAAGGGGTCGAGAGGCGGCGAGGTCGCCTATGAAACGAAGGGGCACGGACATGCTCGACCAGATCAAGGGCCTGCACCACGTCACGTCGATGGCCAAGGATGCGCGCCGCAACAATGAATTCTTCACCGGCAAGCTCGGGCTGCGCCGGGTCAAGAAGACCGTCAATTTCGACGCACCGGACGTTTATCATCTCTATTACGCCGACGGGGCCGGCACACCGGGCTCGGTCATGACCTACTTTCCCTTCCCGAATATCGGCAAGGGCAGGCACGGCGTGGGTGAGGTCGGAACCACCGTCTTTGCGGTGCCGCAGGGCACGCTCGGCTACTGGGAAAAGCGGTTCGCCGACGAGGGCGTAAAGGACGTGAAGCGCGAAACGCGCTTCGGCGAGGAGAGGCTGACCTTCTCTGGCCCGGACGGCGATTCCTTCGCGCTCGTCGAGACGAAGGACGACCCGCGCAAGCCGTGGACCAAGGCCGGTATTCCCGCCGACGACGCCATACGCGGCTTCCACTCCGCGTCGCTCAGGCTGAGGGACGGCGGCGCGACCGAAGAGCTCCTGAAGTTCATGGGCTATGAGGAAGTCGACGCCTCCGGCAATGTCAAACGGCTGGCGATCAAGGATGGCAACGGGGCCGATGTCATCGACATCGAAACTTTGCCGGGTGCGCCAATAGCCGATCTCGGCGCCGGCTCCGTCCATCACATCGCCTTTGCGGTCGAAGATCGGGCAAAGCAGCTCGAAGTTCGCAAGGCGCTTATGGACACCGGTTATCAGGTGACGCCGGTGATCGACCGCGACTATTTCTGGGCGATCTATTTCCGGACGCCCGGCGGCATCTTGTTCGAGGTCGCCACCAATGAGCCGGGCTTCGACCGCGACGAGGACACGGCCCATCTTGGCGAGGCGCTCAAGCTGCCGAAGCAGCATGCGCATCTGCGTGATTATCTCGAAAAGCACCTGCAGCCGCTGGAGGGCTGATCGGCCATGTCCGCAGACGCGTACATCCATAACTCCATAGCCGGCGCGCCTGGCGCGCCGCTGCTGTTCCTGTTCCACGGCACCGGCGGCGACGAGAACCAACTCGTCTCGCTCGGGCGGGAAATGCTGCCCGGCGCGTCGATCGTCTCGCCGCGCGGCGACGTCTTGGAATATGGCGCGGCGCGGTTCTTCCGGCGCACCGGCGAGGGCGTCTATGACATGGACGACCTCGCGCTGCGCACCGGCAAGATGGCGGCATTCGTCCGCGCCCATATCGAGGCGCAAAAGCCCTCGGCGGTGCTCGGCCTCGGCTATTCAAACGGCGCGAACATCCTCGCCTCGATGGTCTTTCTCCAGCCGAACCTGTTCGACTCCGCGGTGCTCATGCACCCGCTGATCCCGTTCGAGCCGCAGGTGAAAGGCAGCCTCACGGGAAAGCGGATACTGATCACTGCCGGCCGCCGCGACCCGATCTGCCCGCCCAACCTCACATCGCGGCTCGACGCTCATTTGCGGTCAGCCGGGGCCGATGTCACACTGCACTGGCATGAAGGCGGACACGAGATCCGGCCTGACGAGATCGAAGCTGCCAAGCGTTTCCTTGCGCACAGACAGGAGCAATCATGACCGACGCGCTGCCCGAAATCCGGCTGGAAGACACCGGCTCGAAGGGACGATATTTCATCCGCTCGGCGGCCGGCGACGAGGCGGAAATGACCTTCAGCAAGGCCGGCGAGCATCTGATCATCATCGACCATACCGAAGTTCCGGAAGCGTTTCGCGGGCAGGGCGCGGGGCTGCGGCTCGTCGCCCGTGCCGTTGAGGACATGCGCGCCGCCGGCAAGAAGATCATCCCGCTCTGCCCTTTTGCCAACGCGCAGTTCCGCAAGCATGCCGAATGGGCGGACGTGCTAAAAGGCTAGTGGCGAAACCCGCCGGGATCCGATCCCCAGCGGCCAGGAACCAACGGCTCAGGAAGCCATTTTGTCTGGAGAGTCCGGGAGAGATCGAGGCGGCGATGCAGACGAAGGATCTGGGCATAAGGCTGGAAAAGCGCGGCCACCGGGGCCGCTACGTGCTCGAAATGCCCGAGGGCGAACCGGCCGAACTCACCTATGTCGACAGCGGGCCGGACCACATCATCATCGATCACACCTGGGTGCCGCCGAAATTTCGAGGGCGCGGCGTGGCTGAGCGACTGGTTGTGCGGGCAGTCGAGGATGCCCGCGCTTCAGGCACGAAGATTACGCCGCTCTGCCGGTTCGTGGCGCTCGAATTCCGCCGCCACAAGGATTGGGCGGACGTGTTGAAGCAATGAGGCGGGGTGCGTCCTTCGAGGCTCGCTGCGCTCGCACCTCAGGATGAGGATTGTTGCTGCCTACAACCGCGCTCCGCGAAGCCCGCCGCAGTTGTAGGACGAATAGGGTAAGTGCCTGCGGCCGGTCTGATTTGCTGTGCGTCAGAACTTTAGTGCAAGTACCCACGTCCCTCATCCTGAGATGCGAGCGCAGCGAGCCTCGAAGGACGCACTCTTATTGTTTTTGTTTCTCCATCCTCACCAGCCACTCGCTTCCGACTCCCCGCTCGCGGATGATCGGCAGCGGATCCTCTGAATCCAGCCTCGAACAGAGGCGATAGACCTCCAGCGCCTCCGCGCTCAATTCGCCGCGTTTGTAGAAGTACATGGCCGCCGCATAGCGCGTGCGCCCCGACCACGGCTCGCCCAGCGGCGTGTTGATCAGCGCCCATTGTTCGGTAGTTTCCTGGTCGGGTTCGGTCATGTCAGAAATCCGCGGGCGGGTTGGCGGATCGCCGGTCCAGCTTGATGAACGGCCGCGGCACAATCTTGGCGCGCTTCATCAGCCGCTCGTATTTCAGTTCGCGCATGGCGTATATCTCAACCCAGAGATCGTCGGTGATCGTATCGCCGAAAGGCCGCGAAAGGCTTGCAATCGCTATGTTTCTTTTGGCCGTCGGCGACCAAATCGCGGCGCTTACCAGCCCGACCTCGCGCTTCTTGCGGTGATAGACGATGGCGTGCTCGGCCGGGATGTTGCCCTCGATTTCAAGCCCGACCAGAACGTGGCGCATCGTTGTATTCTGCCTGGCCTTGATGATAGCCGCGCGGCCGTTGAAGTGGCCCTTTTCGACATCGACCATGAAGCCCAGCCCGATCTCGTCGGGCATGCGCACGCGGTCGGCACGCAGCGCGTGCTCGGCGGTGGAGAAGTCGGCATTGGCGACGATCAGCCCGGCTTCGATGCGAGCGCGGTTCAGCGCCTGGTAGCCGATGGCGCGCAGGCCGCGGTGTTCGCCGACCTGCCAGAGGCGATCCCAGAGGCTCAGCGCGAGCGATGTTTCGACGAAAAGCTCGTAGCCGAGGTCGCCGGTGAAGCCGGTGCGGGAAATCGTGACCATCCCATTTTCATGAGGAAAATCAGCGAGATCGAACGGCTTCAGCTTCTCGATGCCGGCAAAGCCAGCGTCTCTAAGCAATGCAAATGAGGTGGGCCCCTGCAGCGCCAGGCCGGCTACCGCTTCGGTCTCCTCCTCGATCCGAACGTCGAAGCCGCAGGCGCTGTCGAGCAGCCACGGCAGATGCAGTTCCTGGCAGCACAGCCGGAATTTTTCGTCCGTCAGCCGGAAAAGCGTACCGTCATCAAGCACATGGCCTTCGTCGTCGCACCAGGCGGTGTAGTGGACCCGGCCGGGCTTCAGTTTGACGACGTCCCGCAAGGTGATCCGGTTGAGGCATGCCTCGGCGTCGGGTCCCTCGATGCGGTATTTCACCATCGGCGAGATGTCGAAAAGGGCGGCCTGGCTGCGGATCGCGAAATATTCCAGTTCTGAATCCCACAATGAATTCGGGGCCTTGTAGCCGGCCCAGTCGTACCAGTCCTGCGTCTTCGCAAGCGCCTCGATGCGCGGCTGGAATGGCGAGGGCAGGCGCAGGGTACGGAAGTGGGATTGCGCGGCGATGCGAGTGGAGAGCGGAGAAATTACACTAATGTTTTCCATAGCTTAGCTCCTCGCCGCCAGTATGCGCCGGGCGGCGTTCAGGCCCGGCGCGCCGGAGACGCCGCCGCCCGGATGCGAGCCGGCGCCGCAGAGGAACAGCCCGTCGACTGGCGTCTCGTAGCCCGACCAGCCGGAGACCGGCCGCGACATCAGCATCTGGTCGGCCTGCAGTTCGCCGTGGTGCCAGTGGCCGCCGGGCATGCGGTACCGCGCCTCGATGTCGGCCGGCGTCAGCAGTTCGGCATGGCGCACGGTCGCGCCGATTCCGGGCGCGTAGCGTTCCAGCAAGTCCATGACAATCTTGAAGAATTTCGGCTTTCCGGCATCCCAACCCTGCTTCAGGCGGTAGGGCGCATATTGGATAATCGCCGACAGAACGCAGGCGCCGTCGGGCGCGAGCGAGAGGTCGGAAAGGCTGGGCAGCGTGATTTCCATCACCGGCTCAGCGGAGAATTCGCCATACTTCGCCGGGTTGAAAGCGCGTTCGACATGGTCAGTTGAAGGCGCGATGACGAGCCTGCCGCGATGATCCTCGGCGCGCACGCCCAAAAACTCCGGCGGGCGGTCGAGCGCTAGGTGCAGCTTGGCCGCATCTCCTTGATTTCTGATGTTTTTCACCTTGCGGACAAAGCCGGTGTCGAGTTCGCGCGGGCCGACGAGGTCGAGGAAGGTTGTGGATGGATTGATCGCCGACACGATCGTTCTGCACGGAATTTCTTCAGCGTTTTCAAGCACAACGCCTGTAACGCGGCTGTTTTCGACGCGGATTTTGTTCACAATTGCATTGGAGCGCATGATTGCGCCGGCTTTCGTCGCGGACGAGGCGATCGCGGCCGCGATTTGGCCCATTCCGCCCAGCGGTATGATCTGCGCGCCCGGTGCGCCGCCGATCTCGCCCGTGAGACGATAATAGAGGCCGAGCAGCGAGGTCGGCGAGCGCGGTCCGAGATGACTGCCGAGCACCGCGTCGAATGCGAGCAGTCCTTTCAGCCGGTCGTCTTCCAATTGCTCGTCGAGGACGTCCGCGACGTTCATCAGGAGCATGCGCAGGAAGTCGCGCATGTCCTCCCTGCCGAGTCGTTTCAGCGACAAAGCAGTGAGGCCGAGAGCCGAGGTTTCGGCGAGCGACATGCCGCCGAGGTCGGGTGGGCGGCGCGAAAGCATCGGCTTCAATATGCCGGCATAGCGGACGAGCTGCGCGCGAAGCTCCTTCCATGCCACCTGCTCGGCCACGGAGGCTCCGGCCAGGCTTTCGCCATAGGCGCCGTAGAGCGTCAGCCGCTCGCCGGTTGCGGAAAGGGCGATGGTGGGCGCGTGTGAATTACCCCCACCCCTGACCCCTCCCCTCAAGGGGGAGGGGGACGATGTTTCTGCTTCTCGCCCAAACTCGCCGAGGTTTAGCGCAGTACGCGCTGCCGCAAGTCCCCCTTGAGGGGAGGGGTCAGGGGTGGGGGTACTTCCAGATGCAGCCTTGGGGGAAAGCAATAGCCCATGCTTTTCCAGTTCCAGCGTCTTGACCACGTCGGGATGCAGCCGGTTCAGGATGTGCGCGGTCGATGCTCGGAAGCCCGGATAGAATTCCTCGGTACGAGCCGCCCCTCCGATTTCGTTTGCGGCTTCGAGCACCAGCACCTTGCGGCCGGACTTGGCCAGAATGGTCGCGCAGACGAGGCCGTTATGGCCGCCGCCGATGACGATGACGTCATAGGATGTCATGCGGTGACCCCTCTGCACGGCAGCGGGAAATACCCCCCACCCCTAACCCCTCCCCTCAAGGGGGAGGGGGACTTTTCTGCGCGATCGTGCCGCGCTACACGTCCACGATCTGGGCCGCAGCGACGAAGCTCAAGTCCCTCTCCCCCTTGAGGGGAGGGGTTAGGGGTGGGGGTAAGTTCAGGCACCGTTGCCTCGCCGAAGGGATGGGCAAGCCTGAAAGAACCGCCGATCACGATTGCATCATATGACGTCATGGGCCGGGCTCATATGCTTCGCGCCGAGGGAGAGGTCGCGCAGGATTTCGGCGGCCGCGTTGCGGCCGGGCGCGCCCATGACGCCGCCGCCGGGATGGGTGGACGAGCCGCACATATAGAGCCCGCCGACCGGCGAGCGATATTGCGCGTAGCCCGGCACCGGCCGATTGAAGAGAAGCTGGTCGAAGGTCAGCTCGCCCTGGAAAATGTTGCCTTCGGTGAGGCCGACTTCGGCCTCCAGCTCGCGCGGGGTACGTACCTCCATGTGGACGATGCGGTCGCGGAAGCCGGGCGAATAGTCGGCGATCTGGGAGATGACGGTTTCGGCAAAACCGTCGCGGTCGGCGTCGGTCCAGTCGCGCCCCTCCACCTTGGGCGGACAATACTGCACGAAGCAGCTCATGAAATGCTTGCCGGGCGGCGCCATGGTCGGATCGAGCGTCGTAGGGATGACCATGTCGAGGAACGGGTCCGCCGACCAGCGTCCTGCCTTCCAGTCGTCATAGCCGCGCTCCATGCGCTCGATGGAATCGGTGAAGTGCATATCGCCGCGATAGACCGGCGAATCTTTTGGAAGCGCCGGAAATTCCGGCATGGAATCGAGCGCGATGTTGACCTTGCCGGAGGAGCCGCGGATCTTGAAGTTTTTCACCCGGCGGAGAAAAATTTCCGGCAGCTCCTTTTCCTCGACCAGCTTCAGGAAGGTGCGCTTCACGTCGGCGTTGGAAACAACCAGCTTGCCGCGGATTTCCTCGCCGCCATCCAGCACCACGCCTATGGCCTTGCCGCCCTTGACCAGAACCTGTTCGACCGCCGCGCCGGTGCGGATCGTGCCGCCCGAGGCGCGGAAGGAATCGGCCAGCGCGCGGGTGACCGCGCCCATGCCGCCGCGCGCATAGCCCCATGCGCCGACCGAGCCGTCGACCTCGCCCATATAGTGGTGGAGCAGCACATAGGCGGTGCCGGGCGACATCGGGCCGAGCGCCGTGCCGATGATGCCGGACAGCGCGAAATTGGCCTTGATCACGTCGTTCTCGAAATATTCGTCGAGAAAATCCGAGATGGACATGGTCCAGAAGCGCAGCGTCTGCGCCATTTCGGCGGCGCCGAGCCCGGCGAATTTCTTCGCGAGATAGAGGAGTTCGCCGAGATCGCGTGGCTTCAGGCTGGTCGGGTCCGGCGCGGTGCGCATCAGCAGCGGCTGGATGAAACGGCACTGCCGCGTCACGTCGCGGGCATAGCGGTCATAAGCCCCGGCGTCCTTCGGCGAGAAGCGCGCGAATTCGCGGCGGTGCGCGTGATGGTCGCGGTAATTGGCGAGGTAGTCGCCGTCGCGAGTGAACACCGCGCCGCCTTCATAGGAGATCACCTGCAGGCCAAAGCGCGGCAGTTCGAGATCGCGCATGATCTCGGGCCGGAACAGCGAGCAGACATAGGAGCAGTTGGAGTAGAGGAAGCCCGGCGTCAGTTCGCGGCTGGTCGCCGCGCCGCCGACCCAATCGTTCTTTTCGACCACCAGCACGTCGAGCCCCGCCCGCTGCAGGTAGCAGGCGTTGACGAGGCCGTTATGGCCGCCGCCGATGATGATCGCGTCCCAGATTTTCAAAGGTGTTTACCCCCACCCTCTATCCCTCCCCTCAAGGGGGAGGGCGTCGCCAGCGTTGCGTTCCAATCATGTGCGATAGCGCTGCCCTTGAAGGGCTGGGGTATTGGGCAGGGCAAGCCAGTGAAAACCGTCATCTGCGCACCATCCCACATCCCTGAGCTCCAGCATCGCAGTCGAGATACTCGCGAAATCTGGCATGCCGGATCGCTATTTGTCCAGCCATTCTGAATGAATGTTCAACAAACAACGCTTGCAATTCTGCCTTTGTGCAGTAGGCTTGAGGCGAATGACAACCGGAGAAGCATGGCGGCAACAGTGATCGGCAGCGCCCGCGCCCAACCCGAATATGACGACGCGGCGATCCGGTTCCTGGAGGCGCTGTGGGGCGAGGGCTATCTGTCGCCCGGCGGTCCGGAAGAAGTCGATCGCGTGCTTGAAGGCCTGTCGCTTGCGGGCAAAAGTGTTCTCGACATCGGCTGCGGCTCAGGCGGCATCACGCTGCATCTGGTTGAAAAGCACCGCGCCGCCTGCGCGACGGGGTTCGATGTCGAGGAGCCGGTCATCGAGGCCGCGCGGCGGCGGGCTGAAAAGCGCGGTCTGTCGGAGCGCGCGCGTTTCGTCCAGGCCGCGCCCGGTCCGCTTACCTTTGCCGATTCAGCTTTCGACGTCGTCTTCTCGAAGGATGCGCTGCTGCACGTGCCGGACAAGGACGCGCTGTTCGCCGAAATTTTCCGCGTGCTGAAGCCGGGCGGCGTGTTTGCCGCCAGCGACTGGCTGATCGGCCATGACGGCGAGCCTTCCGCCGAGATGAAGGCCTATGTCGAGGCCGAGGGGCTCTCGTTCAGGATGAAATCTCCGGCGCGCTACCGGCTCGCCATGGAGCGCGCGGGGTTTGTCGATATCGAGGTCATCGACCGAAACTGGTGGTACCGCGAGGTCGCGCGCGGCGAGCTGGCGCGGCTCAAGGGACCGCTCTACCGCACGGTCGCGAAGGCGGTCGGTGCGGCCTATGTCGACAAGAACATCCGCACCTGGGAGGCCATGCAGAAGGTGCTTGACAGTGGCGAGCACCGTCCCACTCATCTGCGCGCATGGAAGCCGGCCAACCATGGATAAAGCTGAAACGATGCATTCCTTCGCGCCCCCCTCTGTCCTGCCGGACATCTCCCCCACAAGGGGGGAGATTGGCAGTTTCGATGCACCCGCTTCTACTGAAGCGTTGAAAAATGGCGAAACCGAAAATGCCAGCCAATCTCCCCCCTTGTGGGGGAGATGTCCGGCAGGACAGAGGGGGGCGCCTCGATGAATACGGCTGTTATAAAAGACGTCGAAACCGAAAAGCGGGGCCGCAAGGCGTCCAAGGAAACCCGCCGCCAGCAACTGATCGAGGCAACGATCGATTCGCTTGCCAAGCGCGGCTATTCCGAAACGACGATGGCCGATGTCGCCGACGGCGCCGGCCTTTCGCGCGGCATCGTCAACTTCCATTTCGAGAGCAAGGAAAAGCTGCTTGTCGCCACGCTGCAATATATGGCCGACGAGTACGCCGCCCACTGGCGCGCCGCTCGGGAGAAGGCAGGCGACGATCCGGCGCGACAGTTGCGGATGCTGGTGGCGGCGGATTTCGACCGTTCGATCTGCAACAAGCGGAAGCTGGCGGCCTGGTGCGCCTTCTGGGGCGAAGCCAAATCGCGCCCGACCTACCAGGCGCTGTGCGGCGCTCGCGACGAGGCCTACCAGAATGTCATCGTCGATCTATGCGCCGCGCTGAAGGCCGAGGGCGGCTACGATTTCGAGCCGCATTCGATGGCGTTGGGTTTGAGCGCCATGCTCGAGGGGCTGTGGCTGCGCCTGATGATGGGCACGGAAAACGTCACGCGGGAAACGGCGCATCTGGCGGCGACGGAATATCTCGCCTCGGCGTTCCCGAAGCATTTTTCTCGGGAGGCGGAGCGTCCGAAAAAGCTGGCCTGAGACAATAACAGGGAGGAAGGAACGATGATGGCATTCAACGGCAAGATTGCGCGGCTCGCGCTGGCGGCGGTGCTTTCGACATCGGCACCGGCCATCGCACTGGCCGAGGACAAGGATCTGATCGTCTTCGACTGGTCCGGATACGAACTTCCGGAATTCCACCCCGGCTATGTCGCCAAGAACGGCGATTCGCCGACCTACGCATTCTTTGGCGACGAGGAGGAGGCTTTCCAGAAGATCCGCGCCGGCTTCGAAGCCGACCTTTCGCATCCGTGCTCGCAGAGCGTGGTCAAATGGCGCGAGGCCGGGCTGCTGCAGCCGCTCGACACCTCGAAGATCGAGGGCTGGAACGATCTCAATCCCGGCATCATGGCGATGAAGGATCTGGCGACGACCGCCGACGGCACGGCCTGGTTCATGCCGTGGGACTGGGGCAACACGCTGCTCACCTACAATTCCGAAAAGATCGACGAACAGGATGTGCAGTCGCTGAAAGCCTTTGCCGATCCGAAATTCAAGGATCGCGTGTCGATCGGCGACAATGTCGACGACGCCTATGCGCTGGCGAGCCTCGCCATCGGCCTGAAGGACTGGACGCAGATGACCGACGCGCAGTTTGCCGAAGCCTCGGCCTTCCTGCGCGAAGTCCACAAGAACGTCCGCCTCTACTGGGCCGACACGACCGAGATCGTGCAGGCGATGAGCGGCGGCGAGATCGATCTCGCCTGGGCCTGGAACGATGCGGCCGTGCAGGCGGCGGCCGGCGGCGCGCCGATCAAGTCCAAGCGCGACACGGCGGAAGGCCAGTCGACCTGGGTCTGCGGCTATGTGCGGCTGAAGGATGCGCCGGGAAGCGAAGACAAGGCTTACGAGTTCCTGAACGCCGTGAACGCGCCGGAAGTGGCGGGCTACATGGTTGCGGAATGGGGCTACGGCCACGGCAATTCCAAGGGCATGGCGGCCGTCGACCAGAAGGTGCTGGAGGAAAAGGGCTATGCGGACGTAGAGAAATTCGTCGCCAACACGCTGTTCCAGTCGCCGGTTCCAACCGAACTCAAGCAGAAAATGATCGCCGAGTTCGAGAAGATCAAAGCGGGGTATTGAGGGGGCAACCCGGCAGTCGCTGCCCCCTCGTCGCCCCTCACCCTTACCCTCTCCCCGTGAAGAACGGGGAGAGGGGTCGCCAGCGCTGCGGCCAGCTTCCTTCTCCCCGTACTTCACGGGGAGAAGTGACCGGCAGGGCGATGAGGGGCAGTGCCGACGCTTCAGAATTTTACGGGCAGAAACTTCACGCTACTCATAGCAGTCTGCAGGCATAGTAGCGGGGCAGATTTGCCGAATTGCTTGCAGTAAGCGAGGAAGCTACTCCCCCATCGCCACCAGGGCGTCCGGGTCGTAGGCGAGCCTTATCGGGGTGCCGACGGGGATGTCGTCGGCGCCGAAATCATTGGTCTCGGTGACGGACAGCGGCTTCTCCAGCCCCGGGATTTCGACGATGAGATGCGTGATCTCGCCGAAATAATGCCGGTCGACGACCGTGCCGGCGACCTCGAACTTCGCCCTCGCCTCGTCCCACAGGACGCGCAGCCGCTCCGGGCGGATGCCGAGCGTGGCCGAGCCGCCATTGCGCTGGAAAAGCTTCGGCTTGTCGGTCCTGACCCGGCCGAAGGCCTTCGTGTCGACCACGATCTGGCCGGCCTCCTCGCCGACGATCTCAGCCTGGACGAAATTCATGCCGCCGAGGAAATCGGCGACCTGGCGGTTGACCGGTCGCTGGTAGATCTCCTTCGGCGCGGCCACCTGGGCGATGCGGCCGCCGAACATGACGGCGATGCGGTCGGACATCGCCAGCGCCTCGTACTGGTCGTGCGTGACCAGGATGAAGGTGATGCCGACCGCCTGCTGCAGGCGGCGAAGCTCGACCTGCATCTGCTCGCGCAGCTTCTTGTCGAGGGCCGAGAGCGGCTCGTCGAGCAGCAGCACCTTCGGCCGCATGACCAGCGCGCGGGCGAGCGCGACGCGCTGGCGCTGTCCGCCGGAAAGCTCGGTCGCGCCGCGTTTGCCGAGCCCCGACAGCGACACCTGCGCCAGCGCCTCCACGACGCGACGCCTTTCTTCGCTCGCGTCGAGCCGCAGCCGCTTCAGCCCGTAGCCGACATTCTGCTCGACATTGAGATGCGGGAAGATGGCGTAGCTCTGGAACACCATGTTGGTCGGGCGGCGGTTGGCCGGAATGCCGTTCATCGGCTGGCCATCTATGGCGATCGAGCCCGAGGTCGGGCTGTCGAAGCCGGCGATCAGCCGGAGCAGCGTGGTCTTGCCGCAGCCCGACGGCCCGAGCAACGAGAAGAACTCGCCCTCGCGGATGCTTAGCGAGGCGTCGTCCAGCGCCTTGAACGCGCCGTAGCTGCGGGTGACGCCGGCGATCTCGATCATGGTGCGTTCAGGCAAGGACGCCTCCTGTGAGTTTGGTGCGCCTTTCGGCGCGGCGGCGCAACATCTCGGCGAGCGTGAGCAGCAGGAACGAGGCGGCCAGGAGCAGCGTGCCCAGCGCCAGCACGCCCGGCAGCTTGGCCGCGAAGCGGAGCTGGCCCCAGACATAGACCGGCAGCGTCGGGTCGGTGCCGGTGAGGAAGAAGGCCATGACGAACTCGTCGAGCGAGATGGTGAAGGAGACGAGCAGCGAGGAGACGATCGCCGGCGCGACCATGGGCAGCGTCACGCGGCGGAACGTGCCGAAGGCGCTCTCGCCGAGATCGGCCGACGCCTCCTCGAGGCTGCGGTCGAAGCCTTCGAAGCCGGAGGTCAGCACTGTCATGGAATAGGGAATGCAGATCAGCACATGGCCGAGCACCACGGTGAACAGCGACAGGCTGAGGCCGAGCTGCAGCAGCACCAGAAGCAGCGAGATCGCCACGATGATCTCGGGCAGCACCAGCGGCGCCATGATCAGGCCGGAGACGGCGCGGCGGCCGGGAAAGCGGTAGCGGGTGATGGCGCGGGCGGCGCAGATGCCGAGCAGCGTCGAGAGCAGCGAGGCGGCAACGCCGACGACGAGGCTGTTCCAGGCGGCGTCGAGCAACGCCGGCGTTTGCGGCAGGCCGGCATACCAGTCGAGGGTGACGCCGGTCAGCGGGAATTTCGGGATCGGCGAGGCGTTGACCGAGAAGACCGGCAGCAGCAGCACCGGCAGATAGAGGAAGGCGATGTAGAGGAAGGCGTAGGCCGGCAGCCAGTTGGCCAGGAGCTTTCGCATCGCGGTCATCGCGCGAGCCGCGCCGCGCCGCGGATAATGAACACCGAAGCCGCTGCCATGGCGGTGACGACAGCCATCGTCGTGACCGAAAGTGCGGCCCCCAGCGGCCAGTTCGAGGCTTTGCCGAACTGCGCCTGGATGGCGTTGGCGATCATGACGCCGTCCTTGCCTCCGACGAGTCGCGGCGTGACGAAATCGCCGACGGTCGGGATCATGACGATGAGCAGCGCCGAGACGATGCCTGGCACGGAAAGCGGCAGCGTGATGCGCAGGAAGCGCCGCAGCGGCCCGTCGCCGAGATCGGTCGCGGCTTCGATGAGCGTGCGGTCGACTTTTTCCAGCGACACGTAGATGGGCAGGATGGCGAAGGCAGCCCAGGCATGGGTGAGCGTGATGACGACCGCCGTGGTGTTGTAGAGCAACGCGGTCGACGGCTCGTCGATGACGCCCAGCCCCATCAGCCCCGAATTCAGCACGCCGTTGTAGCCGAGGATGACCTTCCACGACATGACGCGCAGCAGATAGCTGGTCCAGAACGGTATGGTGATGAGGAACAGCCACAGGCCCTTGCGGCGCCCGCCGTGGAAGGAGATGAAATAGGCGATCGGGTAGGCGAGCACGACGGTGAAGACGCTGACCAGCAGGGAGACGTAGAGCGAGCGTAACAGCAGGTCGCGGTAGATCGGTTCGGTCAGCGCGATGCGGTACTGCTCCAGCGTGAAGGTGCGGTCGATGGTCAGGTAGTCCTGCGTCCAGAAGCTGTGCGCGATGACAACCAGGATGGGCGCGACCAGCAGCACCAGGGCGAACAGGAAGGTCGGGCTGATCAGCGCCCAGCCTTGCGCCTGTTCGGATTGCAGAAGGGATTTTTGGACCGCGCGGCGAATGCGCGGCGTCGCCTGCCCTTCCGCAGCCGCTGTCATTCTAGCGGACCCGATTCGGGCTCGGTTTCAGGCGCGGATCGCTGCCGCATATGGCTCCCACCATCTTGTCGCTTCGACGCGCCCTGAAAGCTGCCTCGCACAGGCTGCCGCCAGAGCCGGCCGAGGGCGGTTCCCGTCGCCCCGAACTTTCCCGATGTTGAGCGCATCGGCTGATTGAAATCAAGCGCTATTTCTGCGAATATTGATTGAACGGACATTCAGAATATGCGTTTGCAGGTGCGGAATTTCAGGCGTTTGGCGATATTTTCCAGAGCGTTCGTGGCAAGCAATGCGAGGCGAAATGGTGGCGGTTCTTGATTTCGAGGATACGGGAAGCGGGGACGAGGCGGTTGATCTGGCGAGGCGCCATCTGATCCAGCCATGGCCGACCGCCGGAGCGATCGGTGCGGAGGCGCGCGGGCTGATCGGCGAAGGCGACGGTATCTACATCACCGACGGCAAAGGGCGGCGCCTGATCGACGGCCCGGCCGGCATGTGGTGCATCAATGTCGGCCACCGGCGCGAGGAACTTGCCCGGGCAATGTACGACCAGGCCATGCAGCTTTCCTACAACACGCCGTGGTACACGATGAACGAGCCCTCGGCGATGCTGGCGCAGCGGCTGGCCGCGCATGCGCCGGGCGATCTGAGCCACGTTTTCTACACGACCGGCGGCTCGACCGCGGTCGAGACGGCGCTGCGCTTCATGCAGTTCTACAACAACGCGCGCGGGCAGCCCGAGAAGAAGCTGATCCTCAGCCGCGGCGGCGCCTATCACGGCTCGACCTACCTGTCGGCCTCGCTCAACGGCCGGCCGCGCGACCGCGACTGGATGGACGGCGCCGACGGTCTGGTGGTCAAGCTGACAGCGCCGAACCCGTTCCGCCGGCCGGCCGGCATGAGCGTCGAGGCGTTTTGCGATTTCCTGGTCGACGAGTTCCGCGACGCGGTCAGAGGCATTGGCGCGGAGAAGATCGGCGCGTTCATTGCCGAGCCGGTGCAGGCGTCAGGCGGCGTCATCGTGCCGCCGGAAAACTATCTGAAGCGCGTCCGCGAACTCTGCCGCGCCAACGACTTACTGTTCATCTCCGACGAGGTGGTCACCGCCTTCGGGCGGCTCGGCCATGTTTTCGCCTCGGGCGACGTGTTCGGCATCGAGCCGGACATGATCACCTTCGCCAAGGGCGTCACCTCCGGTTATTTCCCGCTCGGTGGCCTGATGGTGTCGGAGCGGCTGCTGGAGGATCTCCGGCGCTCGAACCATCCCGACGCTATGTTTGCGCACGGGCTGACTTATTCCAGCCACCCGGTCGGCTGCGCCGTCGCGCTGAAAAACCTCGATCTGCTCGAAGGCGGCATACTCGACCATGCGCGAAAAATCGCGCCCTACTTCCAGGCACGGCTGAAGACGCTGGAAGAGCTGCCGCTGGTCGGCGAAGTGCGCGGCATGGGCCTGATGGCCTGCGTCGAATGCGTCGCCGACCGCGAGAGCAACGACCCGCTGCAGCTCGACCGCCAGGTCGGCAGCCGCATCGACGCGCACTGCCACGAACTCGGCCTGCTGGTGCGCCCACTGATCAATATGTGCGTGATGAGCCCGCCACTGATCATCACGAAGGATGAGATCGACGACATGGTGACGATCCTGCGCGAAGGCATCTCGCGGACCATGGAGGATCTGCGTCGGGAGGGCGTGTGGCGGGGATGAGGGGCCGAAGGCGGTCGTCGCGCGGCCAAATCCGAATGTCTTCAAACGGGAGTGAGCCGTCGTCGCCGTTGCCCCGCTAGTCAAGCACGACCACGGCCTCCACCTCGAAGAGCATTGGGTCAATTGCAAGCTTGGGAACGGGAATCAGAGTCTGCGCCGGCAGCGCCTCGCCGAACATTTCCTTGACGTTCCTGGTCAACACCTCAAGGTTCGACATATCGTGATCGACCACGAAAACCGTGAGCTTGGCGACCTGATCCGGCCTGGCGCGGAGCGCATCGAGGGCGGTCCGCAAATTTGCGTAGGCTTGCTTCACCTGGACAGCGAAGTCCGGCGACAAGGCTCCCGTGCCGTCCTGGCCGCCCTGTCCGGAGATGTAGGCCACCCGGGCATTGGCGGGCACGATAACCGCCGTGCTGTAGCCATTCGGCGACGGGTCGTAGAGATTTTGTGGATTGACGATGGTCAGCTTGAGATCATTCTCATTCGCTGTCGTCGCATTGGGAACTCCCATGGTCATGATGATCAACCCTCCGATAAGCAGTTGCTTGGTGCGTGACATGATTTTCTCTGGCTCTGCGAACTGTGAGCAACGAACCCTCGCAGCCGGGATGATTGAACATTGACCGATATCGCCGTGCGAATGACTCGTACGCTGCACGAGTCATTCGCATGGTACGATGTACGAGTCAATCGTTCAGGATCGACATCCGTCGCGTTGCCGGTCAAAATCGACGTTCTGAACAGCGAGGAAGACGGATGGCAGCCAAACGCAGCGGCACCCGGAGCAAACGGTCTCAAGGGATCAGTGTGTCGCTCCAGTCCGTGCAGGAGCCGCGCAGTGAATCGCCTCTCTCTCGCGAACGTATCGTGGCGACCGCAGTGGAACTGCTGGACGCTCAGGGGCTTGACGGATTGACGATGCGTCGGTTGGCCGATCGCCTCGGCTCGGGCGTCATGAGCCTGTATTGGCACGTCGACAATAAGGAGGATGTCTTCGATCTGGCGCTCGACTCGGTGCTCGAATATCGCGGACCGCCGCAAATAGTCGCGTCTCAAGACTGGCGCGGGGAAGTCGTTCATATGCTCGAAGACTGGCGCGCCAGCATGCTGCGCCATCCCTGGTCGGCGTCGCTGTTGCCGCGCCGCGCGCTCGGCCCGAACATCCTCAGTCGCCTCGAACTGCTGAGCAAGACCTTGTCCAGAGCCGGTGTAGCGGACGCAGATCTGAACGTCGCGATATGGTCGCTCTGGAACTATGTGATGGGCGCCACCATCACCCGGGCGAACTTCGACCTCTCGGATGACGGCGGGGCCGCCACGCAGCAGCGCCTTGCACGTCTGAGTGAACGCTACCCGAGAATAGAACGCTCCCGTCTGCTGTTGGATAACGACTGGGATGGCGCCTTCCGCAAAGGCCTCGGCTTCCTGCTCGATGGCCTCGCTCCAAGACAATGAACTCTTCCTTCACCTCGTGCGCAAATGAGTAGAAGGCGGGACTGAATGCTATGGACCTGCCATCGTGCCGTCGCCGCGTCGCTCATCTGGTTCATCTGCCGATTTCTCGGCGCCAGGCTCGGCAGGGGGTCTCACGACCTCCATTGGTGCGTGGTGTCAGGACTGGCTACAGGCGGGCAATGCCGGCTTTCAGCAGTCCTTCACGGACGTGCTGCACATCGGACTCCTGGGCATAATGCAGAGTCTCGATAAATGTATCGAGGTCGAATTGGGGATCGAGTGTTCTGATCTTGCTTACATGCGCCGCGGCCGCGATTTCGTCGCCTAGCCAGCCGTAGCAGGCAGCGGCGAAAGCGTGCTGAACCGAGTCCATGGTCGTCAGATGCATGAAAGCCTCGATGGCCTCGCCATACTGGTTCGCGGAGAAATGCGCCTTTCCCAGATGGCTCCAGAATCTCTCCGGGTGATGCGGGTTCAGTTGCATCGCCTTTCGGATCCATTCAATTCCCTCCTCCGGCCTGCCCAGCCACGTCAACAACTCGCCTTGCTGCACAACCACGAGGTCGTAATTGGGATTGAGGGCGAGGGCGCGCTCCTGATGGTAGCGCGCAGTGGTCAACTCATTGCTGTTCACGTTGACCGCGGCGAGGATGCGATGGACATCGGCATCGTTATCGTCCAGCGCCAGCGCCCGGTCCAGCGCCGCCACGATGTCGTTCCAGGCGGCATCCTTGTCTTCGCACCAGTTGTGGACCCAGGCCTGGCCAAGAATGCAGGCGCGCCAGGCATGGGCATGGGCATAATCGGGGTCGAGCGCAACGGCCCTGTCAATCAAGGTCTGCGCCCGCTCATTGTCCGAAATCGTGCTTCGGTGATGCAGCACCTTGGCGGCAAGCACGCATTCATACGCGGCCATGTTTGCAGGTTTCGCCCGCGCGAGCTGGTCCCGCTGAGCCGCCTCGACACGACCGGGCAGCGTGGCTGCGATTGCCGCGGTGACCTCATCCTGGATCGCGAATATGTCATCCAGCTTCCGGTCATACTTGTCTGCCCAGATATGAGTGTCATTCGTCGTGTCGATGAGCTGGACCGTCACGCGCACCCTGTCGCCGATCTTGCGGACGCTTCCTTCCACCAGGTATTGGGCGCCAAGCTTTTCGGCCACCTCGCGCACATTCACGGCGCGGTTCTTGTAGACGAAGCTCGAATTGCGCGAGATGACGAACAATTCGTGGTGGCGCGACAATTCGGTGATGATGTCTTCCGTCAATCCGTCCGCGAAAAATTCCTGCTCGGGGTCGCCGCTCATATTGTTGAACGGCAGCACTACTATCGAAGGTTTCGAAATGGATCGCTTTTCCTCGATTTCCGGCAGGACAGGACCGTCAAACCCGATGCGATAGAGGCGAACCGGACGGCTGATGTTCTTTAGCGTCTTCTCGCCCAGATCCTCGACGGCAATCTCGAGACGGTCGGCAATTTGGGTCGCCACCGCTGCGGTCACGCAGATGCCGCCTACGTCCGCCAGTTGCTCGATGCGCGAGGCAATGTTGACACCGTCGCCGAAAACGTCCTCGTCGTCGAAAATGATGTCGCCGAGATTTATGCCGATCCTGAATTCCATACGCTGTTCTTGCGGCACGTCCGAATTGCGCCGCTTCATACGCTGCTGGACTTCCACGGCGCATTTCACGGCATCGGTCACGCTCTGGAACTCAACGAGCATGCCATCGCCCGTGGTCTTGATGATCCGGCCCTTGTTCTTCGCGATGGCGGGATCGACCAGTTCTATGCGATGGGTCCGAAGGCGTGCGAGCGTGCCGGATTCATCGGCTTCCATCAGCCGACTGTAGCCCGCCATATCGGCAGCCAGAATTGCGGCTAGTCTCTGTTCCATCGCCTGGACCAAAAACCAAGTCTATCCTTCCCGGGTCGCCAAATCCAGCAATTTGGACTTGCGCCGGATCAAGAAGTCTTTCTGCCGGCGCAGCAAGAAGGAGCGGATCAGGAGCTTCGCCTTGAATGTTCCGCGAGCGGTTGGATCAGGCGTGATTCGACCGGCTTTCGTGCGGGGTCGGCCGTGGCGGAGTGCTGACTGCTTCTTCACAGAGTTCCACGTGCTTGGCCAAGGCCTCCTTGGACAAGCATGCGCTGATCGTACTGATGTCGCGGCTCTGGAATTTCGGCATCCGCTGGAGTTCCTTGAGCCGCTCGAGAAGTGCAAGCCGGGTCATGCTCGTCTCCTTTAGTCGATTCGGCGGCTGTGATGCCGCCACAGTGTGTTGGGCGGCCGTCATGCCGCCCGCAGTTTCGCGGACAGGGGGATTTCGACATCGATTTCCAGCGTCGAAACCTTTTCTCCGCGGTCCATCTTCACTGTGACCTTGTCCCGGTCGATCTTCACATGCTTGCCGATGACGGCGAGAATCTCCTCCCGAAGGCGCACCACCAGGTCGGACTGGCCTACCGATGACCGCTCGTGGGCGAGCAGAACCTGCAGGCGCTCGCGTGCCTTCGGAGCCGACGAAGAACTCTGCTTGCTGAAGAAATCGAAGAACTTCATGCCGCCCTCCTTCCGAATATCTTGCCGAACAGGCCGCGCCTTTCGCCCGGGATGGTAATCGGCACCGTTTCGCCTGCAAGCCGGCGTGCGGCGTCGAGATATGCCAATGCAGGCGCGCTGCGGCTGTCGGCGAGCGTGACCGGTGCGCCGAGGTTTGAGGCGCGCAGGACGTCCATGCTTTCGGGGATGATGCCGAGCAGCGGGATTGACAGGATCTCGAGGACGTCGTCGACCTTCAGCATGTCGCCCCGCTCGGCGCGGTTTGCATCATACCGGGTAAGGAGAAGATGTTTTTCCACCCGTTCGCCGCGCTCGGCCTTGGCGGTCTTGGCGTCGAGAAGGCCGATGATGCGATCCGAATCACGGACCGACGAGACTTCCGGATTGGTTACGACGACCGCGATGTCGGCGTGACGCATCGCCAGGGTCGCACCACGCTCGATCCCGGCCGGGCTGTCGCATATGATCCAGTCGAAGGACTTCCTCAACTCGTCCATCACCCGCTTGACGCCCTCCGCCGTCAGATTGTCCTTGTCCCGGGTTTGCGACGCGGGCAGCAGGTGGAGCGTCTCCAGCCGCTTGTCGCGGATCAGCGCCTGCGGCAGCTTCGCGTCGCCCTGGATGACGTTGACCAGGTCGTAGACGACCCTCCGCTCCGCGCCCATGACGAGGTCGAGATTGCGCAGGCCGACGTCGAAATCCACGACGACCGTCTTTTCGTTCCTCTGTGCAAGCGCAGCGCCGAGCGCGGCGGTGGAAGTCGTCTTGCCGACGCCACCCTTGCCCGACGTGACCACTATTATTTTCGCCATCCTCGTCTCCTGTCCGTTAGCCGCCCGCCGGCTCAATTGAGTGTCTTCGCCACGATCGCATCGCCTTCGAGCCAGAGCTGGACAGCCTGTCCGCGAAGGTGCGGCTCCAGGTCCTCGGCCGTCTTGTAGAGCCCGTCGATCGCCAGAAGCTCCGCTTCAAGCTTGCTGCAGAAGATGCGCGCCGAGGAATTGCCCACCGACCCCGCCAAAGCCCGTCCCCGCAGCGTTCCGTAGACATGGATCGAACCGCCGGCGACGACTTCCGCACCCGATGCCACCGAGCCGACGATGGTGACATCGCCCTCGGGGAAAACCACCGACTGCCCGGAACGCACCGGCTGGCTGATGATGATCGAAGGCATTGTCCTGACCGGCTGCGGTTCGGGATCGTGCGCGGGCGCTTCCGGCTTGCCCTGGTCCGCGTCGACCGTCGTTTCCGCCGGCGCTTCAAAATCCGATGCCTCCCGCCCGCCGGTGAGTGCAGGGGGTATGTCTGCGCCGAGCAGCGATGAACGTGCTCCATCGACGCCCAGGACCCGCACGCTGCGATTGCCAAGCTCGCCAATCAGTTCCTTCAACTGCGACCGGTCGATGTCGAGACCTTCGACGTCGAGAACGATCGGCCGGCGCAGGAAAAAACCCGCCGAACGAGCGGCCAGATCGTCGAGCCGCGCCAGCCAGCCTTCGAAGGGCAGTTCCGGAGTAAGCACGAGCGCGAGGAATGAGCGGCCCTTGAGCCGGATGGGGCGGGTGTCGGTTAGCACTTTGTTCATGTTCATTAATTTTCCCTTGATCAGGTCTATGTTGAGCATGGTTAACAGATGGTTAACGATAGCGCCGAAGGCTGGGCAAAAGCCAAGAAACCGGTATGGGAGAGTGACTGAGGTTGTATGACGCCAGCCGGGGTGACGGCGGAAACAACCTGTCCAAGAAGGGGCGCGATTGTTAAAAATCCTGCGTTGCAATGTTGGAGGGGCCACGCGAATCGCGTCGCTACGGAACCGAAGCGGCCTCGCCGGATTTCTACAAGGCAATGCCGAGGACGTGAATGGCCACCGAGCAAATCAGTCCGCGCTATCTCAATCTGGACTCATGGTCCACGGCCGAAACCGTGGCCGCCATGTACGAAGGCCAGCTCTCGGCTGCAGCCGCGGTGCGCGGCGCGCTGGACGAGATTGCGGCTGCGGTGGATGACGCGGTGCCTGCGCTGCAGCGCGGGGGCCGGTTCGTCTATGCGGGCGCGGGCACGTCTGGTCGCATCGCGGTGCAGGACGGAACCGAACTGCCCCCGACCTTCGGCTGGCCCGCCGACCGGATCGTATATGCAATGGCCGGTGGTCTCGGCGCCCTGGTCGAGAGCGTCGAAGGCGCAGAGGACGACGAGGACGCCGGGGCGTCCGCCATGGCGGACGCCCGCATCGGCCCCGACGATGTCGTGCTCGGAATCGCGGCCAGTGGAACGACCCCCTTCACGATCGGCGCACTGCGCGCCGCAACCATCGCCGGAGCGGTCACGATCGCGCTGGCCAACAATGCCGGCGCGCCCCTGTTCGCGGTGGCCCGCCACCGGATCCTGGTGGAGACCGGAACGGAGGTGATCGCCGGCTCGACCCGCATGAAGGCGGGCACGGCGCAGAAGATCGTGTTGAACCTCTTTTCGTCGGCGGTGATGGTGCAGCTAGGCCGCGTCTATCTTGGATTGATGGTGCATATGCGCGCCAGCAACACGAAACTGCGGCAGCGGGCCGAAGGCATGATCCGCCAGATCGTCGGCTGCGACGCCGAGGATGCGGCGCGCCTTGTCGAGCAGGCGGAAGGCGACGTCAAGACGGCGGTCTTGCTGGGCTTCGGGCTCGACCGGGATGAAGCCGCCGCAGTGCTGGAGCGGCACGAAGGCAACCTTCGCCACGCCGTCGACGAACTTAGAGGCGGATAGCCCTGGTTGCACGCCGGCCTTCATACACGCAGCGCCTCGCGCCGCTTCAGCAGAAAGCGGCGGATCGCCGGGTCGGAAGAAAGGCCGGTCGCGATGTCGTAGGCATGGCGCGCCTCTTCCGCAGCGCCTTGGCGGGCGAGAAGCTCGGCCAGCGCCGCCCAGTAGGGCTGGTACTCGTTCAGCCGGTTTTCCGGCGACGCTTCCGGCATGGCTTCGAGGCCGGCATCCGCGCCCTGCAATTCGGCGATCGCCAGCGCGCGGTTCACCGCCGCAACGGGCGAGCCGGTCAGCACAAGAATCGCGTCGTAAAGTCGAAGCACGTCGCGCCAATTGTCCCGGCCGGTCCGGCAGCGGTGGACATGGGCCGACTGCAGCGCGGCTTCGAGCTGGTAGCGTCCGATCGCATGCAGCGTCGAGGCGCGCCGCAGGGCCGCTTCGGCCTCGTCGATCATGCCGGCGTCCCAATGCGCCGGGTTCTGCTCGGCCAGGGGCACGTAGTCGCCATCGGCGCTGCGCCGAGCCGCCCGCCGCGCCTCGATGTGGAGCATCAGTGCAAGCAGGCCGAGCGCTTCCGGCTCGTCGGGCAGCAGGGCGACGACCAGCCGCGTCAGAAAGATCGCCTCGCCGGCGAGGTCGCCGCGCAGGGCGTCGGTTCCGAGCTGCTGCGTCCAGCCTTCCGCGAAGGCGGCATAGATGGCGTCGAGCACGGCTTCGAGCCGGCCGTGCAGTTCGTCGCGACCGGGCGGGGCAAAGGGAATGCCGGCCTCCTTGATTGCGGCCTTGGCCCGCACCAGGCGCTTGCCCATCGCCGCCGGCGAGACCAGGAACACAGAGGCGATCGCCGCCGCGTCGAGGCCGAGCACCGCCTGCAGCATCAGCGGCGCGCGAACGCTGGACTCGATCCGCGGGTCGGCGCAGGCGAACATCAGCGCCAGCCGCCTGTCGGGGATCTCTTCGTCCTCGGCGGCCTCCAACTCCTCGGCGGCGATCCGCAATTGCCCGCTGGCCAGATCGCCAGTGCGCTGCCGGCGGCCGGCGTCGATCAGCTTGCGGCGCGCCACCGTCAGCAGCCACGCCTCCGGATTTTGGGGACAGCCCTTCGCGGTCCAGTCGGCAAGCGCTGCCGCGAAGGCTTCCGACAGCGCGTCCTCGGCCGCCGCGACATCGCCGGAACGCGCGGCAAGGTAGGCAACGAGCTTGCCGTAGCTGCGCCGCGCGACGCCTTCGGCCTCGGCGCGCGCCGCCATCGATCCGTTGCCCACGATTACGCGCATCGCTTCACCCGGCCGGCTCATAGCGCAGGAAGACCTTGCCGTTGCCGAAGGACCGCGTCATTGCGAGCTTCATCGGGATCTCGTCCTCCATGCCGTCAAACAACGTCCTTCCGGCGCCAAGCGCAACCGGGTTCAGCACGAACTGATATTCGTCGATCAGCCCTTGCCGCGCCAGTTGTGCGACGATGCTGCCGCTGCCGAGGATCGTCATGTCGGGACCAGATCCGGATTTCAGCCTCCGTACCTCCGCGACGGCGTCCCTGGCGACGCTCGTATGCGCCCAGGCCGGATTTTCCAGCGTCTTGGAGAATACGAGCTTGGGCATGGCGTTCATGCGTTCGGCGACGACCGGATCGTTCTGCGCCGCAGCCGGCGTCGGCCAATAATGGATCATCATGTCGTAAGTGACCCGGCCGAGCAGAAGCATGCCGCCCGATCTGGCGTTGCCGGCGATGAAGGCGTCGTAGTCCGGATCGTTCCGGCCCTCATAGGCCCATCCGAGATCGCCGTTGCTCCCGGTGAAATATCCGTCGAGGGAAATGTTGTTGAAGACGACCAGTCTCGGCATGCTGCTGCGCCCGTGGCGTCGCTAGCGACGCGTGTATTCGCTCATCGGCCAGATCTCGCGCACTTCGACGACGCCGTGATCGACGGTAGGGCAGCGCGCCGCCCATGCCATGGCGGCATCGTGGTCGGGCGCTTCGATGATGAAGTAACCGCCGATCTGCTCCCTGGATTCGGCGTAGGGGCCGTCCAGCACCTGCGGCTTGCCGTCGGCGGTGCGGATGGTCGTGGCGGACGAGCTCGGGCGGAGGCGGTTGCTGGCGACCAGCGCGCCGGCTTTCCGCAGCGCTTCGGAATAGGCCATATAGGCGGCGGTGCCCTCTTCCTGCTGGGCCGGGGTGAGCTCAGGCCAGCCGGCCTCGTTCACGTAGAGTATCAGAAGATATTGCATGGCTGTTTCCTCTCTCGTTGACGGCCGGGTCCATGCCCCGCCGGCACAATGACGCGCCAGGGTTGCCGATTTGGACAGAGGAAAGCAAAAAAGCCGGCTCGCATGCACTCAAAAGGCGGGACGCGTCACGCTAGAGAAAAGCCGCTCGATTTCGGAATCGGGCATTTCACTCCAGCTTTTTGTTTTCGCATCGTTTTTACCGAAAACCGGCATCCACTTTTCGGCACGATGCTTTAACTCCGCGACAGCATCGCCTCGTTGACGTTCCGCATTTCGCGGTCGCCCGGCGCTTCGGAAAGCTCCAGCACCGGCAGCATGGCGCGCAGATGGTCATGGTGGGTGCGCACGCCATATTCGAGATCCGACAGATAGAAGCCGGAAAAAGCCTCCGACATCATGGATTCGTTCGACCAGACCGAAAGCTGCACGTCCTCCGACATCGTCTCGCGGTCGATGCGGAAGGAGAGATAGCGCGCGGCCGCCTGCTCACGGCTTTCGTCGGGGTAGCGATAGATCGCGCCGCGCAGCAGCGTCTCGCCGGTCGAGAGCGGGAACTCCTGGTAGAACTGCACCGATTCCGGCATCAACGAGATCACCATGTTGGGGAAGATGCCGTAATAGATCCAGGCCTTCTTCAGATGCTGGGGCAGGTGTTTTGGATCGGGGGCGAGCCTGAGATAGTTCCTCACGCTCCAGCAACGCCCGGCATGCGGATTGTAGGTGGCGAAGGAGCGCGAGAGGCCGTTGACAAAGGGCTCGTCGAAATAGGTGGCGCCGTAGAGGTCCTGCAGCGCCGGATGCGCCATGGCGACGTGGTAGCCTTCATTGTCGACATCGCGCACCGACTTCCAATTGACCGGCGTCTTCTGCGACCAGATGCCGAAGGACGGCGTCATCTCGGCGATCCGGTAATGCGCGATCTCGGCCTCGACCGGCTTCATCAGTTCGGCGACCGGGGGCTGCGGACCCGAACGGAAGCGCACGAAGATCAGGCCCATCCAGATTTCGAGGTCGAGCGGCACCAGCCCGAACTCGGTCTTGTCGAGATCGGGAAAGCTTTTCGGGCGCGCCGCGCCGCGAAGGGTGCCGTCGAGATTGTAGACCCAGCCGTGGAAGGGGCAGACCAGCGCGTTCTTGCAGGAGCCCTGGTTTTCGGCCACGACGCGGCTGCCGCGGTGGCGGCAGATATTGTGGAAGGCGCGCACGACGCCGTCCTTGCCGCGCACCACCAGTGCGCGCTCCCCGACGACGTCCATGGTCAGGTAATCGCCGGCGTTGGGCACGTCGCCGACATGGCCGACGATCTGCCAGTGGTTGCGGAAGAGATGCTCCTTTTCGAGGTCGAGAAGGGCTGCGTTGTGATAGCTCCAGCCCGGCAGACCGCGGCGGTCCCAATTGTTCGGAATCGCCAGATCGCGCCGGTGCAAGTTCATGGCCGTACTCGTCCTATTATTGAATGGGCATTCAATATAAACACAATAGCGTTTAATTTGCAATATCTTAGTGGGATTTGATTGTTCCGATCCCACCTGCTCCCGTTGCGTCGCGCGGCTGAATCGTCGCTCCGTCCCGGCGCCGGCGCCCGGAAAACCGGCGGCATTTCCGAATGTTGCCATCTGTGAGATTTGTCACAGACGAACCTAGCCCAGCCTACTAATCGTGTTCGAGGAATGAGCGAAGAGCGTCGCGGATTTTGCCCGACTTTGTTGTTTCCCACCTGTTACAGACATCATGCTGGGCAACATCGGACAGAAACAATCGGCGTTTACATTCGTTAACAAGGGCAAACGAACCGTCACGAAGGCAACACCCATGTCGACCACCACAGCGGCTTCCCAGTTCGGCCGCCATCTGCAGCCGCGCGAGCGTTTCGCGCGCTTTCCGCGGCTGGCGCTGCGCCAGCGTTCGAATGAGCATCCGATGGTGATGTTTTCCGTCATCGTCGCCACCGCTTTTCTTTCGATGGCGCTGATCCCGACCTCCGGGCCGGCCTGGGCCTCGTTCGGCGCACCGCCCAAACTAGCGGAAGATGCCGCCACGACGGCGAAGACCTACAGGCTGCCGTTGTCGCAAATCGAACGCGCCTGCCAAGGCCAGGCCTGGGGCGCGGAGAGCGCCGAATGCCTCGGCGTCATCGTCAAGGAGTCCGGCATGGGCAGACCGCGCAAGGTGCGCATGGTCGCCAGCACAGAACCGCTGACACATACGCCGAATATTTTCTGATCGCCGTCGGGCCCAAACCTCCGGCGTAAATTCAGCCCTTCATCGACGCCCCTCGATGAAGGGTCTTTTTTTGTCACCTGCAATCTACCGTGCGAAGTCGACCTGGTCGTTGATCGCCGCAAGGACGCCGCGCACATCGAGGGTGGCGAACGGCTTTTCCAGAATCTGCGGCCTGAGATGCGCGGGCAGCGCGTCGATCTCGGCCTTCGCGCCGATCATGTCGCCGGTGACCAGCACGAAACGCGGCGCGAGGTCCGGCCGCTCAGCCATCAACTGCCGATAGACCGTGATGCCGCTGTAGCCAGGCATCCGCAAGTCGCAGAAAACAATATCGGCCTCGTATCCGTTGAAAATCTCGGTGGCCGAGGTCCAGGCCGGCACGATGCGCGATTTGATCCCCATCAGGTCCAGGAGATCCGATAGCGAGCCGGCGACATCGGGCTCGTCGTCGATGATCAGCGCATGCCGGAGCCCGCCGGAATGGCCGCTCGCAGCTGACACGGCCATGATCCCGGCGCCGGCCGCCGGCAGTTCGACGACGAAGCGGGCGCCGGTGGGCTCGACCGCCTCGAAGCGCAGCGTACCATTGTGCCGCTCGACGATCGACTTCGAGATGGACAGGCCGATACCCGTGCCGACGCCGACCGGCTTGGTGGTGAAATAGGATTCGAAGACGCGGTGGCGAATGGTTTCGGGTATGCCCGGTCCGGTGTCTGCGACCGAAAAGCCGCAATTCCCGTCTTCGGTGCGGAAGCTGCGCAGCTTGATGCGGCGCTCGCCGTTCCACGACGTCAGTGCGTGCTGGCTGTTGACCAGAAAATTCGCCGCCACCTGGGTCAGATGGTCGGCATCGCCGAGCACGGTGAGCGGGCTCGTGGCGAATTCGGTGTCGATGCCTATGCCGCTGCTTCGCGCGCCATAGGCGGTGACTTCGAGAGCGGCGCGCAGCACGGCATTCAGGTCCATTTCGGTCTGCGCGGTCGGATGAAGCCGCACCATGCCGAGGAAGCTTTTTACAATGCGGCCGCAGCGCTCGGCGGCTGCACGAACCTTTTCGGCGCGCAGCTTGGTTGGCGGGTCTGGCGCGAATTCGTGCAGCAGTGTCGACTGCGCCACGACCACCGCCAGCGGATTGTTGAGTTCGTGCGACACGCCGGCAAGCAGGGAGCCCATGGCCGCCATTTTTTCGTTCTGGTGCAGTTTTTCCCGCTGGCGATCGATCTCGTCCTCGGCCTGCCGCCGCTCGCGCAGATCGCGGATCGAGCCGATAAAGAGAAGCCGGTCAGCGACCCTGACCTCGGTCGCCGTCAGTTCGATCGGCAAGATCTGCCCGGAGGCGTCCTGTGAAATGGTTTCGAGACGGCGGCCGATCATCGGCGCACCGCGGCGCTGCATGTACTCGCCGCCATTGGCGTGCCCCTCGCGATAAAATTCGGGAATGATGGTTTCGAGGACATCCTTGCCGATGATCTGGGCGCGCTGGTAGCCGAACATCTTTTCGGCGGCCGGGTTGAACTCGAGAATCTTGCCGGATTCGTCGATGACCAGGACCGCGTCGAGCGAGGCCTGCAGCATGGCCGCGTGGATGATCTCGCCGACATGCCGCTCGGAAAGCGAGCGCTCGATGGCGTCGCCGATGGCCAGCGCCACGATCTCCAGCGCCGCCTTCTCCTCATGGGTCCAGATGCGTTCCCGGACGCAGTCATTGATGGCCACCGTGCCCCAGGAGTGGCCGTGGGCGAACACCGTGGTCGAAAGGAAGGTTTTTATCCTTTGCCTTTCAAAATCCTTGCGCAGAAAGCCGTCTATCTCGCTGGTCAGGCCGGCAAACATCTTGCCCTTTCGCCCCTCGACAGCCAACCGGCCAAGGAGCGGATCGGAATGGATATGCGACTGCAATATGATCGTGGGTGGCCCTGAAATGCCTTCCACAGTCTCGTCGAGCCAGTATCCGAAGATCGACTGGAGGATGCCCTGGCCGGGATCCTCGCGCAAACGGAACAGGATGGTGCGGTGCGCCTGCAGCGACCGTCCGAGCAGTTCCAGAATATCGCCGATCTCCAGCTGCCAGTCGTCGGCATGCCGCAACCTGCGCGCAATGCGCGCGGCCGCCACCGTCACGCCAGGATTGGCGATGTCCGGGTCGATGCTGGGGGGCGCCGGGTAGATCATGCGATATCCGGACTAGCTCCACCAGAGGGCGGACATCGTCAATGGCCATCCTCGGGCAGCGAGAATATATAGCCTTCGCCGCGCACCGTGCGCAGGAATTTCGGGTTGGCCGGGTCGTCCTCGATCTTCTTGCGCAACCTCATGATGCGAATGTCGACGGCGCGGGAGACTTCCGGCTCCTCGGCAAAGCCGATGGCCTCGGACAAGGCGGCGCGGCTGAGCAGCCGGTTGGCCCGCGTCAAAAACACTTCGAGAACGTCGAATTCGCTCTTGGCCATATCGATGAGCGTGCCGCCGGGGCCGGTTATCATGCGGCCGTCGAGATCGGCGCTGAACCCGCCGAAGGAAACGATGCGCCGGGCCGGCGCTTCGATGGCGGCTTTCGTCGGCTGGATCTCGTCAGGCGGCGGCACACGCCGAAGCACGCTGCGGACGCGCGCCAGCAATTCGCGCAACTCGTAGGGCTTGACCATGTAGTCGTCGGCGCCGAGCTCGAGGCCGATGATGCGGTCGATCGAGGCGCCGGCTGCCGTGGCGTAGATGATGCCGATCGGCATTTTCGAGCGCAGCCAGCGGCCGAGCGACAGGCCGTCCTCGCCGGGCATGGATATATCGAGAATGGCCAGATGAAAGCTCTGGGCGGCGGCCAGCTCGCGCATCGCCTGCGCATCGCCGACCGCGGTCACATCATAGCCGTTCGCGCCGAGATATTCGGCGACGGCATCCCGCAAATCGGGCTCATCCTCAACAATGACGATCCGCGCGCGCAGTGTGGTCTCGCCCCCGCTATCAGCGGAGAGTAGATTGGGTATAAACATGTTGTCCAGTAATCATCCGAAATTGCTTGATTGTTGTGGGACAGATGCATGGCAAGAAGACCTGTCGTCGGGCTTATAGGCGTGCCGCGCAATGCTGGCGGTGAACTTCGAGATCATCTGGAGCGGCGCGGCTTCGAGGTTCGCGAGGCCGCGGAGGAATGGGCTGCGGCGTCGCTGCTTTCGGCGCCCGGCATTGATGTCGTCGTCGTTGCCGAGGGCCTGCCGGCGGCGGCTGCGCGCGACCTCCTGAAGCGGTTCGGCGGGGAAGGTGGGCCGGCCTTCATCATGATCTGCCGCCCCGGCGACCTGGTCGAAAGGGTGCTGGCGCTCGAACTCGGCGCGGCCGACGTCGTCGAAAGCCCGGTCAATGCCAGGGAGCTTGCTGCCCGCATCGGCGGCCTTCTGGCGCGCCTGGGCAAGGCTGCGCCGGAACTGGCAATATTCGAGAACGCGACCGTCGACCTGAAAGCGGCGCTGGTCATGCACCGGTCCGGCGAGGAAGAGCAGCTTTCGCCCGGGCAGATCGGGCTTTTGCGGCTGTTTCTGGCCAGGCCGCGCAAGGTGCTGACGCGCGACGACATCATCGCCGCGGCGCCCGCCGAAAGCGCCGACGCCTTCGATCGCTCGATCGATTCGCGTATCGTGCGGCTGCGCCGCAAGCTCGATACCGAAAGCATCGTCACGATCCGCGGCGCCGGCTACAGGTTCGACCCGCCGGCGGATTTTCGCGAATGACAGGCGCACACGCACGCTGATCAGAGCGCCGCGGTGGTTCCGCTCCGAGGCAGACTGTCATGGTAGGCGGTGTCGGCGGCATGCGCGCGCTCCTTGAGCAGCACGGTTGCGACGCCGGCAAAGCCGAGCAGTCCCTGGAAGTAGATCAGCGCGCTGAGCGCGCCTGCGGCGAATTTCGATTTCATGGCGGCGTCCTTCGGAGTGCCTGCTAAAAACTGTCGGTGCGGCGGGAATCGCCCGCATTTGCTGTTTGGGCCGCGGAAGCGCGCCTGACCGGAAGCGGATCGAAACCCAGCCGCCAGCGGCCTGCTTCGCGGCGAATGCGCAGGCTGGCGATCAGCCAGACGATCGCAAACAGCGCCACTGCGTGCAGAAGGGTCGCGTCGCCTGCGCCGGCGGCCGCTCCCGAGACCACTTTGCGGGCGGGATTCGCCATCATGCCGACGCCGGCGAGCGCCGCCGTGGCGATCCCCACCCGCACCAGCCAAGTTGCTCCGATCCGTATCATTTTCAGTTCCATGCGCGTTTCGTTGCGTTGGCTGTGAGCTAAGCGCGAAATGTATCCGGACGATGCCGCGCGGGCGCGGTTCTGTTGCAATGCCGTGTTGCTGGAAGCCGCCTTGCCGCCTTTGTGACCGTATCGCTGGCGAATCGGGCATCGACGTGGGCATAATCGGGCAAAATCGGAAACAATTGCGAAACCAAAACTATAATCGGCGAAATCAAATCGAAACATACGGGAACGATAAGGGCGTCCATCGAACACGGCCCGAGGGCCATTTTGGGGGAAACATCATGAACGCCACGCTTTCCGCGAAACTCATCAACGTCATCGCCGCCGCGCTTGCCGGCATCGCGCTTTTTCTCGAGGCAGGAACCGGCAGCGCGCATGCTGCCGGCAGCCAGATCGTCGCCCGCATCTCGATCTCGGAGCAGAGGATGGATGTACTGATCGACGGCCGCCCGACCTTCGCCTGGAAGGTCTCGACCGCAGGCAAGGGCTACAGGACGCCGACCGGCTCGTTCAAGCCGACGCGCATGCACAAGATGTGGTATTCGCGCAAATACGACAACGCGCCGATGCCGCACTCGATCTTCTTCCATGGCGGCTATGCGGTTCACGCCACGCCGCACATCAAGCGGCTCGGCCGGCCTGCCTCGCATGGCTGCATCCGGCTGCATCCGGACAATGCCGCCGATCTTTACCAGCTCGTCCAGACCTTCGGGCCGAGCAACACCAGCATCGTCATCGTGAAGTGAAGGTCACACCGTCCAGAAATAACGGACGATGTGGAAGAATACAGGGGCCGCGAAGACGAGGCTGTCGGCGCGGTCCATCATGCCGCCATGGCCCTCGATCAGATGGCCCCAGTCCTTGACGCCCTGATCGCGCTTGATCGCCGAGGCGACCAGGCCGCCGAGGAAGCCCATCAGGCAGGCGAGGAAAGCCACGCCGGCGGCTTCGAGCGGTGAGAACGGCGTCAGCCAGTAGAGCAGCGCGCCGAGCGCGCTGGCGCTGAGCAGACCGCCGATCAGCCCTTCCCAGGTCTTGGATGGCGAGACGGTCGGCGAAAAACGGTGCTTTCCGAACAGCTTGCCGAAAATATACTGCAGGACATCGCTGCCCTGCACGGTGACGATCAGGAAGGCGATCAGCAGCAGGCTGCGATTTTCATAGCCGGGGATCGGCAAGGTCATCAGCGCCGGGACGTGGCTGACGCAATAGACCGCCAGCATCACCGCCCATTGCTGCGCGGCGATGCGCTCCAGGAAGCGTTCGGTGTCGCCGTGCAGAGCGGTGATCGCCGGCATGATCAGGAAGCAATAGACCGGGATGAAGATGGTGAAGAGGCCGTACCATTCGGTCCACACCAGCCAGTACTGCACCGGGATGATGATGCCGAACATGCCGAGCAGCACCCAATGGTCGCTGCGCCGCGAATGGGTGAGCGTCACGAATTCGCGCAGCGCCGCAAACGAGATCAGCCCGAACAGCACGATCATGCCGTCCTTGCCGAACAGGAAGGCGATGGCGATCAGCGCCACCATCACCCACCAGGCCTTGATGCGCTGGTTGAGATTGACCAGTGTCGGGCTCTGCGGATCGGCGGCACGCCAGGTCAATATGCCGGCCACCACGCTGGCGGTGGTGAGCACGCCGGCCAGGCCGAGAACCAGAAGCGTGGTTTCGCGCATCATCGGGAAGATCTCCGGCTGGTGGACGGGTCGAGCGCCAGAAGTGCGGCGTGGGCGCGGCTGAGGAAATCGCGGCGGTCCTCGTTTTCGGCGACCGCGATCGGTGCGCCGAAGATGACGCGGCACAGAAGCGGCACCGGCAGGAACTGGCCCTTGGGCAGCACGCGCGACATGTTCTCGATCCAGCAGGGGACGAGTTCGACATCGGGCCGGGCGATCGACAGATTGTAGAGGCCCGAGCGGAAGCGCAGCAGCGGCTCGTCGGTCATGTTGCGCGTGCCTTCCGGGAAGATGATGAGCGAATCTCCCCTGTCGAGAACGTCGAGCATGATCTTGATCGGGTTCTGGGCGGGTTCCGTCCAGGCGCGGTGCACCAGCACGGAGCCAAGCATATCCTCGGCGATGAAGCGGCGCAGCCTGGTCTTGCCCCAATAGTCGGCGGCGGCGACGGCGCGGGTGCGGGCGCGTTCGCTTGCCGGCAGGCAGGCCGACAGCAGGATGAAATCGCCATGGCTGGCGTGGTTGGCGAAGTAGATGCGCTGGCGCTGCGAGGGGGCCGAACCGCTCCAGATCGGCCGCACGCCGGTGACCCCGCGCGCCAGCACGGCCAGTGTGGCCGAGGCGATCGCGCCGAGCAGGCGCCGGCCCGCGTTGCCGGGCGTTTCGTGACTGTCGCGGACTGCCATCGTCTCGCTCATGGTTGGAACGCCAGCGGTGCGGCCGCGGCCGCAAGGGCGAAGACGGCCAAAGCGAGGCGCTGCCGGAAAACCAGCCGCCGCGCGCCGGCCATGCGCTCGGCGAGGCCGCGCACGCGGCCGGGCTTCGGCTTCAGCCGCATGCGCGCCAGCGCATCGTCGACCGCCTCTCCGCCGGCAGCCTCCTCGCCGTAACTTGCTATCAGGTGGAAGAGCGCGGCGTCGAAGCGGATGAGCGCCGACAGAGCGAGGACGGCAAGACCGCTGACCGTGGCGACGATGGCGATTGCCGCCGCCGGCCAGCTATCCGGCGCAAATCCGCCAGGGAGTGCGGCCAGCGGCGCGGCTGCCAGCACGGCTGCCACGATCACAGCCGGCCACAGCGCCTGACGCGCCAGCCAGTCGGCGAAGCCGTCGCGGGTTTCCAGTGGAGGCGTCACTCCGCTGGCTCCTTTGCTGCGATGAGCGGCGGCGCAAGGTGGACCGGCCGTCCAGTCTTGCGCAGCATTGCTTCCGCCGCGGCCCAATCCTTCGCCCTGCCGGTCGCAACCAGCCAATGCGCGATTGCTCCGGCACTGCGCTGGAAGCCCAGCGCGCAGCAGACCAGCACGGTTCCTCGCATTTGCGCCGCCTCGATCGCCTGCGCGGCGCGTTCGAGATCGGGCGCGGAAGGCGAGACGAGGTCCATGGCGGCGATGCTCGTCCATGTGGGCGTCGGTCCGAACGGCTTTTCGAACTCGGCGGCCAGATCGACGACCGTGCCATACCCTTCGCTTTCGCCCGAGCGCGGAAAGCGACCGAGAAACACGCCGTCGGCTATATCGACACGCGTTGGAAGACGCCTCGTCCATGCCCAGGCGTTGATCCTCGCCGCGAGCCGGTAGGGCGCGAGCAGGAAGCGGCTGGCGG
>NZ_AHAM01000041.1 GCF_000236565.1 Mesorhizobium alhagi CCNWXJ12-2
TTGAGCCCCGCCAGCTGGCCGGCTCGCGGTTGGCCCGCGGCGATCCGGTGTGAGCTACCGAGCTGCCGCGCATCGTCTGCTTGCGCAGATGTTCGCGCTCCAGCTCCTCGATGCCGGCGCGGGTCGGGTATAGCGTGTCGATGGCCTCGATCGTGTCGGGCGTTGGCGGGTCGATGGCGAGCTTCGCGCCGCGGAGCAGCCGACGCCTGGCAGCGCTGTGGGCTCCATGGAGGGGGGCGGGGGCGTCGTCCGGGTGTTCGGATACCGGCGGGGGCTCTGAAGCCTCCTGGCGGGGCGCTGCGGCCTCGGGAGCGAGTAGAGCGCGCAGTTCCTCTACGCGTTCGCGGGTCTCGCGCTTACGGCGGACTGCTCTCGCCTGCGATATGGCTTCATGTAATGTTATAACCTGTCGGTCCTCGGGCGGGGGCGGCGGCTGGTCGCACTCGCGCGCGGGCGCGCGCGTGTGTTTGAGGGGGCGGCGTAATGTTGTAACATTACGCCCCCATCTGTAGATCGTCATCCGGGCTACACCGATCTCCTCGGCGATGTCGCTTAGTGAAAAACCCTGCTCGACGTAGGCGCGGATTGCGGCGGCCAAGGCCTCGGAGTAGAGCGTCGGGCGGCCCATGTCGGCGTCAGCCCGACTTCCGGGTGCGGGGTGTGGCTAGGTGGTTCTCCTCAAACCACTTATTAGCGCGAGCCCTGGCATGAGCCAGCCATTCCCCTCGATTTTCGAACGCACAGCCGTCGAGCAAATCATACACCCTGCCGTCATCGGCGCTTCTTATCGCCTGCGCTTCCATAAGCAGCGGCGTGACGGGCTTCGGGGCGTGATCGCCGCATTCGAAGCCAAGCACCGGAAGTTCTGTAGCATGCCCGGCGAGGTCGTCGAGGCGGACCCATGTGAGCGCGGTATAGGCACCAGCGGTAGCGTGTATGATCGCCATGTCAGTCTCCTTTTCAGGTGCCGTCGGTCTGCGGCTCCGCCTTCGTCGGCGTGGCCTTTTCGGGGCTCCGTTCGGGGGGCGGTGACACCTGGTGACGCCTCTGCTGCTTATCGGCGTCACGCGCGCGCGTAACGGTGATTTAGTGCTGAAGCGTCACCAGCTGTCACCGCCGTTGATTTCATTGGGCTTTTTCCTCTCCCCCGACGACGGTGAGCCGCGGCAGCCGCAAGCCGTCGAATGTGCCAATGTTCGTTTTCGGCTTCAGTTTCAAACCTCGGTAGCCCCGCACGGCCTTCGTCCTGGCCTCAACGATGCCCGCTTGGCGGGACAGTTTCTCCCTGAAATCCTTTGATGAGCCGGCAGGCTCATTGCATGCCCTGGCGTATGCGTCGAAGTCTTGGAATAGCTCGGTGCTGCCCGCCAATCCGTTGGCGTCGAGATCGCACCGCTCCAAGAGCCAGCGCCCGAAAGTGTCTTCCTCCGCGAGATACGCCTCCGACGCGGCCGTGACGGCCACCGGGGGTTTAAGCCCCTCCTCCTGCCAGTCCAGGCAGCCCTCCAACATCCAGTCGAGGATTGCCGGCCACTCTTTGCGCAGCTTCGCCTTGAGCTGTTGATCGCGCTCGGCGACGGGGATGATCACGTCGAACGGCACCATGTGCAGGCGGCGGCGGATAGCCTCGTCGACCGTCCGCAACGATGGTTTATGGTTGCCGGCCACCACGAGTTTGAATTGCGGGGTGAACTCGAAAAAATCCTGCCGCATGAAACGCGCCTTGACGCGGTCGCCGCCGGTCAGCGTTTTTAGCTTGGCTTCATCCCAGTACCGCCCCTCGCCAGTCTCGCCGGTAGTCACGAGCCGCGCGCCGTTTAGGTCGGCAACGTCGGTAGGATGCCGCTCATTCTTCGAAGCGGCGAGGGTGTCGAACGGCGCGGTAGTGTGGTAGTCGCCCAGAACGCCCGCCCACGTATCGATGGTGACCGATTTGCCGTTGGAGCCCTCGCCATAAAAGAAGGCCATGGCGTGCTCGGTGGTGACGCCGGTCAGGGCATAGCCGGCCAGCCGCTGCAGGAAGCCCTGCAGCGCTTTATCGCCGCCAGTAATGCGGTCTAGAAAGGCATCGAAGCGCGGGGACGGCATAGCATTGTCGGGCGTCGTCGCCGTGATTTTCGTCATGTAGTCGTCCGCGCGGTGTCCCCGCATTTTGCCGGTCTTCAGGTCGACCACGCCGCCCGGCGTGTTTAGCAGCCACGGATCGGCGTCCCATTGAGCGACCGTCGCCGCGAGCTTTCGATCCGATTTGGCCAGACGTTCGACAGCCGCGACCGTCTTGGCACTCGCCAGGATTTTGCGTACCCGATCTTCGTTGCAATCGGCCGACGCCCGGCGGCACGTCTCGCGGGCCTTGTCGAACGCCTTCAACGTTTCGTCGAATGCCCAGCGCTGACCGTCGAACCACAGCCACTTGCCCCAGCGCGCGACATAGCGGAAACCGTCGCGGTGATCCGCCGCGAATTTCAGCGCGAGCGCCTCGTCGGTGAACGCTGGCGGTCGTGTGCCCTCGTCGTCGTCGTCCAGGTCGTCGTCATCCGCGTCACCATCCGCGATGCGGTGTTCGTCCCGCATGCGCCTGACGAGCTTGTCCAGCGTCCCCACTGGTAGATCGAACGCGGCGGCCTTCTCCTTGCGGACCAGCACGTATTCGAGCTCGGGCAGCCATGAGAGCTGTTCGATTTCGCGGCGGGCATCTTCGGCCGTGGGTTTGCGGTCGGTCATTTGCGTTTTCCTGCTCTGGCGCGATCTCGTCGTCGCCATTCTTCGTTGATGATATCGAGCGCGGTGGGTTTGCCCGCCGCCAGCCTGCGCAGCTTCTCTGCGATGATGTCGTCAATGTCGGTCTTCACCATGTGCGTCACGCCGCTATCGTTCTCGACGACCGTCAGCTGTCCGGTGGCGGTGTGTCCTATGAGGCACCTGTCTGTGCGCTTGGCTGTTGGCCCCTCGAGCCACGACGCGGAGCAGCGCAGGCCTTGGACGGCGTCGAGCCGGGCCATCTCCTGCAGTTCCGACAGCGTCCTGGTCACGCCGTCGTTGCATTCGAAAGCCATGCCCTCGACAAGGTCGTGGACGCGGTGCGCGACGTTCTCGCCGCCGACCGACCGCTCGACCACCTGCCAGCCGCGGCGTCTGAGGATGCATTCGATCGCGTCGATCGCCGCGAAGAACTGCTTCTTGGTGAAGACCGGCAGGCGGTCAAGCGGCGTGTCGGCGGGGCTGTTTCCGGCCCAGCGGTACTTGATCCTGTCCAGCGTATGCCAACCAAACGCCCCAAAATATCGTGCTGATGCGCCGCCGAATATCTCGGCGCCATGCGCGCCGCCCTCCGCGGTATCGCCGGGCTTGAGCCAGCGCTTCGAGCAGATACGCTTGAACGGTTCGGCCGTGCGCACGAACAGCGCGATCTTCGCGCCCTTGCCGTGCCGGCACAGCAGAAACGCCCCCGGCAGAATACCCTTCAGCCGCTCGGCGAGTTCAGCCATCGCCGGGACGTTGTCGACATCGAGGTCTATGACGGCCAAACCGTTTTCGACACGAATGCCGGTCGCCGTGTAGCGGCGCATGCGGGCCCATCGGCGGGTGATCAGGGCCTCGTCAACGGGACTGCGAGGCCAGTTGGGCAGCACGCAAAGTTTGTCGATCGACGCCAGCGGCGCGTAGCCGTTGGCCAAAAGCGTCAGGCGCAGCGCCGTGATCTCTTTCATATCGCTGCTCACGGCGTCGCCTCCGCCGCGGCGATCGTCCTGCGCGCCCTCGCAAGGGCAGCATCAGCTTCCTGGGCGCTACAGGGCGGCTCGATATCGATGTCCAGACGCAGGCGCACGCATTGCCGGACCCGGCTAGGGGAGCCCTGGCGCGCTAGCTCGCGGGCGAGCCGGTCTATCTTCGCTTGACGCTGGGCTCGTGTGAGCCGGTGCGGCTGCGGTTGCTTTTCTGTAGCGGATGCTATAGATAAGTCAGGCGGGTGTCTGCTGGTCACGGCCTCTCGCTCCTATCAGTCCGAAAAGCCCGCCCTCCCCAGGCGGGCTTTTCATTTTCGGGGGTTAGGCGGCCTCGACGCGCCGGGCGTTTGCGGCCTCGCGCTGACGGACCCACTCGGCCTCGGCCTCGGCGCTGATGCGCACCAGCTTGCCCACGCGATATTCACGTGGCCGGTCTGCTAACGGAATATTGTAATAGCCGCTGCGGCTGATCTTCTGGCGATGGCAAAATCCCGCCACGCTGGGGTCGCGATACGTTTCCATGGTCTCTGCATCCTCTCTTCTGCCCTGGGACGATTATCGATCCAGTTGGGCTGTGATGGTGCGAGGCATTATACAGTGATTTGCGGCCGCGAACAGGAATATTTGTAGTACATGATAAGTACTAATGCCAGCCGATGCTTAAGATAAACGTTTCTTTATTTCAGTGACACTTTCCGCTCTGTCAGCACAGCACAGCGGACAACAAAAACGCCCGCCACCGTGAGGGAGCGGGCGTCCTGAAAGGCTGAAGACTGAAAGCTTACCGGCTCGCGCTTTCCAGGCGCGCCATGGCGGTCATGGCCAGGGGAATTCTATACCCAACGCGTAAATCGAACACATCATAACCACGAGCGCCGGAACGATAACAGCAACCCCATACCGGGCCCCGCCGTACTCTTCAGCCGCCCATAGGGCGAACACCCACGCCATGCCGACCATCCCCATCGTCATCAGGTACAGGACAAAGATCATCGCGTTGGACATCAGCTATTCCTCCTTTGTGTTGCGCTGTCGCGGGTCGCTAAGACCGCCGCGCCTCGTCCAGCCGGACAACCTTGCCGTCGGTCGCGGGCGCGGGCATCAGCGGGACGATGGCCAGCCGCGCCATCTCCTCCAGCCCGCTCGTGATCCACTTGGCGTAGTGCTTCTCGATCATCGCGACCGACGTGTCGTGCGCCGCCGCAACAAGCCGGATCGGGAGATTTTGCCGGATGCCCCGGACAATGGATGAATGCCGCAGCGCGTATGCGATAACGCCCGGCATGCCCGCCCGCTCGCGGATGGCCTTCCACGCCCGATCCATGTCGCTGGAGGATTGCCACGGTCCGCGCCCCTCGCGTACCCAACGGATGCTGCCCGGCGTCTGCCGGTGCCGCCAGCGCTCCAGCAGCGGCGCGTCGCCAGCGCGGCCAGCGACGGCCGGCCGCAGCACGTCGATCACGGCCGGCTCTACCGGGATCATGCTCGCGCCGGACTTGCCGGCCTTGCCTTTGCGGCTGGATGGCACGAGCAGCCGGGCCTCGGCCAACTGGCAGTCGCGGACCTTCATTCTGGCGATCTGCGAAAACCGCGCGCCCGTCGCGTTCAGCACCGAGACCAGCCGAAACAGGTCGCCGTCCCAGCCAAGTTCGGCGTCGATCTGTCGGGCGGCGTCGAGCAGGCGCATGATCTGCGCATCGGAGAGGATTTGGTTGTCCCTGGCGACTGGCTCGGCTTCGTCGTCGGCCACGACGCCTTTCAGCCCGTCATTGACGACCAGCGCGGCATTCAGCTGCTTGCGTTGCGTGTGGAGCGCGGCCTTGAGGTCGTTGGCCAACCGTCGTTTGGTCGTCTCTTTCAGGGTATCGGACAAGCCTGCCCGCCATGCCGCGAGGTCGTCGTCGGTCAGGGCAGCCATCGCCATGTCCGCCAGCGCCGAGGCGGGGACCGCTTCCTGCTTGCCCCGCTTATCCTGCCCAAGGACGTATCTGTGGAGCCGGCGGCTTGCGTCGGACCGCACCGCACGGCCTTTCCGCCGGCTCTCGCGGGCGTCGCGCATCGCAATGTAGGCCTCGACGGCCTGCCGCACGGTGAGCGCCGCCGGCTCAGGCGCCGCGCTCTGCTTGGTGTGCAACTCGCGGGCCTTTTCCTGCGCTTGCCAAAAATCAAGGATGCTCCCGCCGTTCGCGTCCAGCCTGTCGTCGGCATCGGCCACCGTCTCGACACGGTAGTTCCGATCGCCTACGTAAAGCCGCACGACCCAGCGGCCGCCGGACTTGCCTTTGCGGTAGCCTAAATGCAGGCTGGGCCCAATAGCTTTGTAATAGGGTTTCCCCCGTGGTTTCAGCTTCTCTCTTGCCGCCCGGCTTTCCAACGTCGCATCCCGCACTCGCTTTGCCATCGCTGCACCTTTTGTCCAACACTTTGTCCAATATACCAGCGTGGACTCTGTTGGACAAGCACAAACGCAAATGCACGAAAACCAAGGTATTTCGGGATCGTGTTGATTCTACGTGGACAGCGCTGGACGCAATCGAAGCCCTCTCACGGCGCAAACAGGGGTTCGATTCCCCTTGGGCGTACCAGATTTTCGCGACACATGGGCTATTCGGGGCGAAGGCGTCTTTCAGCGGCCTACGCAAGCGGTGAAATCAGTGCCAGTCTCCTTTCAGACGAAGCGGTTCGAAACAGCGCGGCTGGCGGTCATGCTGGCTTGCGGTGCTGTTCTGGCGACGTCCGGCTGCACACGGACTTCCGACGGCTCCATCGAACTCAACAGGCTGGAACTCGCGCAGCCCAGGATTCCCAATTTGTTCAAGCTCCGGCTCCCCGGACAGCGAGCGTCGCAGCCCGCTCCCGTGCAAACCGCAGCAGCACAATTTCCTCGCAAGCCGCCCGCGCCTCAGCAAATGGCCCGCATCAGACCAGCGCCGGCCAAGGCGCGGCCGCGCCGCGTCACTGCGACCGTGTCGCCGAAGCCGGCAGCCAGCACCAACCCGGCAAACAAGGCCGAGCCGTCAAAGCCGCTGGTCTGTCGGAACGACTCGCAGGCGGCTGGCCGCATTCGCGTCGTCTGCGAATAGGTTCCCGCAAAGTCTGAGAACGATCCGCTTCGAGCTTTCGTCGCGCCAGATCGCTTGGCGCATAAAAAAGCCGCCTCGGGGGGAAGGCGGCTTTTTTATGCTTGCAACAGGCTGGTGGAGGGGATCCTGATGCCTGCTGCATCGCTACAACCGGCGCGCCCGGAAAAAGTTCCGGCCGATATTAAAAATTTCTTCAGCTATATTTTTCGGTGTCCGTTTGGGCTATTCCGCAGCCAGTTGCTCATCCAATGCGTCCGGCCGGTTCGGATCGCCGGGCGCGGTCTCGCAGCCGAGATCGGGAAATGCAGCGACGCGGTTGCCGCGGAAATCGGTGCGCAGCACGAGGAGGCCGCGTTCCTCGAAATAGGTCAGGAGCCGCCGCGCGCGTCTTGCCGAATGGCTGCCATAGGCGCGTGCCAGTTCGGCGTCGGAAGGGCAGGGCGCCGAGGTGATCGCGGCCTGCGCGACCAGAAGGAACACGCCCTGTATGTCGTCGGGAACACTCTCCGACATCGCCAGCACCTGCTGCCAGGCTTCACCGGAAGCGGTCTTCTGGTCGACGCCGGCGCGGGCGACGGCGAATCTTCGCCGGAAGGCCGGCAGCGTCAAGGGTTCGCCCGGCACGCGGCGAATGCGGCAGCGCACCAGGAAATCCTGGTAGAGCACGGCGTCTGAGCGAAAAGAGGCGTCGGCGTCCTCCAGTATTTCGCGCAGCACGCTCTCGACCAGCGCCTCGCGCTCGGCCTCGTCTATAGCCGGAAACTGCGGCTCTGCCGCCGGTTCCGCCTGGGGCTTTGGGCGCGACAACTGGGCGAGAATGTCAGCCGTCGGGGTCGGTGTCGGAAGCGGGGCTGGACGGCGGACGATCGGTCGCCGCTCCTCCGGGCCGGGGGTGAAGATCAGTTCGCTCGCATCTTCCTTGGCATCGGGCAGCGGCGTCAGCTTGGGGCTCGATGAACGCGGCGCGGTCTCGACCGTGCCGATGGTGATGGGCAGCGGCCTGCGCGACATTGCCGGGCCGAGAGCGACGAAATGGCCGCGGCCAAGGTCGCGGAACATCTCTGCCTGGCGGCGCTCCATGCCGAGCAGGTCGGCGGCGCGCGCCATGTCGATGTCGAGGAAGGTTCGACCCATCAGGAAGTTGGAGGCTTCCGCCGCGACATTCTTGGCGAGCTTGGCCAGCCGCTGCGTGGCGATCACGCCGGCGAGCCCGCGCTTGCGGCCGCGGCACATCAGGTTGGTCATGGCGCCGAGCGACAGCTTTCGCGCGTCGTCGCTGACTTCGCCGGCAACGGCCGGCGCAAAGAGCTGCGCCTCGTCGACAACCACCAGGACCGGATACCAGTAGTCACGCTCGGCATCGAACAGCCCGCCGAGAAAGGCCGCAGCGGCGCGCATCTGCTGCTCGACGTCAAGGCCTTCGAGATTGAGCACCACCGAAACGCGATGCTGTCGGATGCGCGCGGCGATGCGGGTGAGTTCGGCCTCGGTGCGGGCGGCGTCTACCACGACATGGCCGAATTTTTCTGCCAGCGTGACGAAGTCGCCTTCCGGGTCGATGACGCATTGCTGCACCCAGGGCGCGCTCTGTTCGAGCAGGCGGCGCAGCAGATGCGACTTGCCCGAGCCGGAATTGCCCTGAACGAGAAGGCGTGTCGCCAAGAGTTCCTCGAGGTCGAGCGTCGCCGCCGTCCCTGCGGACGTCGCTCCCATGTCGATGCCGACTTTCATGCGGATTTTCCGGTCCGCGCGTGGATTGTCATATTCTGCTCTTGTGTTGTTGGCCGAGACTCGGTCGGGCCGAACTTGCCGCCCTGCTTATCACCACGGCTACGCCGATGTGCGAACGGACAGAGAAACCCACAGATGAAACGTCTTTCCCCGTGGCTCTCAGGCAGTCCGGCGAAAGCCTTCACTGGCGACCAGAAGGTTGCGCGTATAATCCTTGGTCACCCGGCGCGCCGAGAGATCGGGCGCCGAAAGTCGTTCGACCTCCTCGCCGTCCTGCATGACCATCAGGCGGTCGCACATATGGGTGATCACCGCGAGATCGTGGCTGACCATGACGAAGGTCAGGCGGTGATCGCGGCGCACCTGTTCCAGAAGGTTCAGCACTTCGGCCTGCACCGAGGCGTCGAGCGCCGAAGTCGGCTCGTCGAGAAGCAGGATCGACGGTTCGAGGATCAACGCACGCGCGATCGCCACGCGCTGGCGCTGGCCGCCGGAAAGCTGGTGCGAATAGCGGAAGCGGAATCCCGAACCCAGCCCTACCTCATCCAGGGCGCGGATGATGCGCGGCTCGATGTCCTTGAATCCATGGATGACCAGCGGCTCCAGAAGCAGCCTGTCGACGGTCTGACGCGGATGCAGCGAGCCGTATGGATCCTGAAACACCATCTGGACCTGTCGGTAGAACGCCTTGTCGCGCCTGTTGCCGAGCTTTTCGCCGTTGACGGTGATCTGCCCGCCGATCACCGGAGCGAGGCCGGCCACGGCACGCAGCAGCGTTGATTTTCCCGAGCCGGATTCGCCGACAAGGCCGAAGGATTCGCCCGCGGCGACTTCGAGGCTGACGCCCTTCAGCGCGCGGAAATGATCGTAGGCGACTTCGAGCCGGTCGATACTGAGCGCTGAATTCATAGCGCCCACTCTGGCCGGCGGTCGAGGACGGGCAGCGGATGGCGGCCGACGCCGATCTCGGGCATGCAGTTCAGGAGCCCGCGCGTATAGGGATGCTCGGCATTGGCGAGTTCGGTCGCGGGCAGTTCCTCGACGATCCTGCCGGCATACATGACGATGACGCGGTCGCAGAAGGACGACACGAGGCGCAGATCGTGCGAGATGAAGATCAGCCCCATGCCGCGCTCGCGCACCAGCCGGTCGAGAATGCCGAGTATGTCGAGCTGAACCGTCACGTCGAGCGCCGACGTCGGCTCGTCGGCGATCAACAGTTCCGGGCCGGCGATCAGCATCATGGCGATCATGGCGCGCTGGCCCATGCCGCCGGAAACCTCGTGCGGATAGAGATCATAGACGCGCCGTGAATCCCTGATCTGCACGGCTTCGAGCATGGCGAGCGCACGGTCGCGCGCCTCCGCCTTGCCCACATCCTCGTGCGTGCGCAAGGTCTCGACGATCTGCCGGCCGATGCTCATCACCGGGTTGAGCGAGTATTTCGGATCCTGCAGGATCATGGCGATGCGGTTGCCGCGCAGGTCGCGGCGCAGTTGAGGCGGTGCGTTCAGGAGGTCGATGCCGTCGAATTCGAGCCTATCCGCAGAAATCAACGCGTTGGGCGGCGTCAGTCCCATGATCGCGCGGCCGGTCTGCGACTTCCCCGAGCCGGATTCGCCAACGATGCCCAGCCGCTCGCGGCCGAGTGAGAAGGAGATGCCGCGCACCGCCTCGATCATTCCGGTTCGCGTCGGGAAGCTGACGCTCAGATCTTCGACTTCCAGCATTGTGCTCATTGGCCGCCGCCCCGCGGGTCGAGCGCGTCGCGCAGGCCGTCGCCCAAAAGGTTGAAGCCGAGGCTGACGATCAGGATGGCAAAGCCCGGCGCCGCGGCCACCCACCACTGGTCTAGAATGAAGCGCCGGCCGTCGGCGATCATCGCGCCCCATTCGGGCAGCGGCGGCTGCGCGCCGAGGCCGAGAAAGCCGAGCCCGGCAGCGGTCAGGATGATGCCGGCCATGTCGAGAGTAACGCGCACGATGAGCGAGGAAATGCAGAGCGGCATGATGTGGAGGATGACGATACGCAAGGGCGAAGCGCCCATCAGCCGGACGGCGGCGATATAGTCCGAATTGCGCACCGTCATTGTTTCGGCGCGTGCGATGCGGGCATAGGGCGGCCACGAGGTGATGGCGATGGCCAGCACTGCGTTTTCGATGCCCGGTCCAAGCGCCGCCACGAACGCCAGCGCCAGGATCAGCTTGGGAAAGGCCAGAAAAATGTCGGTCATGCGCATCAGGATCGCGTCGGTCCAGCCGCCGGCATAACCGGCGACGGTTCCCACCAGCAGCCCGACCGGCGCGGCGATGATGGCGACGAGAACGACGACGAATAGCGTCAGCCGCGAACCATGGATCAGCCGGGAAAGAATATCGCGACCCTGGCCGTCGGTGCCGAGCCAGTGCTCCGGGCCGGGCGGAAGCAGGCGCGAGCCGCGCAGGTCGCCGATGACCGGCGAATAGGGGGAAATCACGTCGGCAAGTGCTGCAACGACCAAGAGCGCCAGAATGATGGCAAGCCCGGCCAGCGCCAGCCGATTGACCGAAAAGCGCCGCCAGGTGACATAGGTGCGCCCGAGCCTTGCCTGCATACGCGATTGCGGCCGCTCGCTGAGCAGCCAATCGCGGCGGGTCATCGTGGCGAGACTCATGCGTTTCGCGTCCTTGGATCGAGCGTGCGGTAGAGGAGGTCGGCAAAAAGGTTGATGCCGATGAACACCGAACCGATGACGATGGTGCCGCCGAGCACGGCATTCATGTCGGCGTTCTGCAGCGAGTCGGTGATATAGAGCCCGAGGCCCGGCCAGGCGAATACCGTCTCGGTCAGCACCGAACCTTCGAGAAGCCCGGCATAGGAGAGAGCGATCACCGTGACCAAGGGCACGGCGGCGTTGCGAAGCGCGTGGGCCCAGATGATGCGCGTTTCACTGAGCCCCTTGGCGCGGGCTGCCACGATGTACTCCTGACTGAGTTCGTTCAGCATGAACGAGCGTGTCATGCGGCTGATATAGGCGAGTGAGAAATATCCGAGCAGCGAGGCGGGCAGGACGATGTGGGCGAAGATGTCGCGAAACGCAGCCCAGTCGCGCCGCAGGACCGAGTCGAGCAGATAAAAGCCGGTGATCGGGGTGAAAGTGTATTCGAAGACCACGTCGATTCGGCCCGGCCCGGCTGTCCAGCGCAGCCTGGCGTAGAATACCAGCAGCGCCAGCAGGCCGAGCCAGAAGATCGGCACGGAATAACCGATGAGGCCGATGACGCGCACGATCTGGTCGATGACGCTGCCGCGCTTGACGGCGGCGAGCACGCCCAAGGGCACGCCTATCAGCGCGCCAATTAGCGTGCCGAGCGTCGCCAGTTCTACGGTCGCAGGAAAGACGCGGCGGATGTCCTCCATGACCGGGTTGGTGGTCAGCACGGAGCGGCCGAAATCGCCCTGGAACACGCCTTTCACGTAGAGGAGGAACTGCTGCCAGTAGGGCAGGTTGAGGCCCAGTTCCTCACGCGTCCGCTCGACGACATAGGCCGGCGCGCGATCGCCTACGATGGCCAACACGGGGTCGATCGGGATGACCCGGCCGATGAAGAAAGTGACCGCGAGCAGGCCGAGATAGGTGGTGGCGACGATGATCAGGAAGCGCCCGATCGACATCGACCAAGACCGGGCGCGATTGCGCCCGCTCTTGGTCGGGATCTCAACGACAGTCACGAAGTTTACTTCGGATCAGTTCTTCGAAACCTTGTAGACATAGGTCGTGTCGGACGACGGTCCTAGCTTGAAGTTCTGCACGGCCTTGCGGACGCCCGCCACTTCCGTCTGCTGATAGATCATGACGAAGGGGCTGGTCTCGACGAACTTCTTCTGCAGGCTCTTGTAGATCTCGACGCGTTTGGCCGAATCCGGCTCGACCACCGCGGATTTGGTTTCGGCGGTCAGTTCCGGAATGTCCCACGCGTTGCGCCAGGCCAGGGTCTTGGAACTGGCGTCGTCGGCATTGTCCGGATTGGAGGTGAAGGTGTCGGCATTGGAATGGGGATCCCAATAGTCGACGCCCCACTGGCCGATATACATGTCGTGGTTGCGGGCGCGGTATTTGGTCAGCGTCTGCTTGCCGTCGCCGGGAATGATTTCCATCTTGATTCCGGCCTCGGCCAGCGACTGCTGGAAGGATTCCGCGATGCCGGTGACCGGCTGCGTGTTGCGGACATCCATGGTCACCGAGAATCCCTCGGGGACGCCGGCGGCCGCAAGCAGCTCCTTGGCCTTGGCCACGTCGAGCTTGAATGGCTTGTCATCGGCCCATCCCAGCATGCCCTTGGGCAGGAACGTCTGGTTGATTTCGCCGATGCCCTTGATCAGCGTTTCGCCGATGCCGTCGTAATCGACCAGATATTTGAAGGCCTGGCGCACTTCCGGCTTGGCCAGCGTTTCGTTCTTCTGGTTCAGGCTGATGTAATAGACGGTGCCTTTCGGCGTCGAAGTGACGGCGAGGTTCTCGTTCGCGCTTACGGCATCGAGATCGTTGGGCGAGAGATTGCGGGCGATATCGATGTCGCCGCTTTCGAGCATCAGGCGCTGCGTGGCGCTCTCCTTGACGTGCCGGTAGATGACGCGGGCGAGCGGAGCCTTGTCGCCGTAATAGTTGTCGTTGCGCTCCAGCACCAGTATCTCGTTGGCGCGCCAGTCGCGGATCTTCATCGGGCCTGAGCCCGCATAATTGGTCTTCAGCCAGGCGTAGCCGAAATCATTATCGAACTTGTTCTCTTCGCTGGGCGTCACCGCCTCGACATGCTCGAGCACCAGCTTCTTGTCGACCACCGCGGCGGGGTTGGAAGTCAGACAGTTCAGCACGAAGGTCGGCGCATAGGCCTGGTCGGTGACGAAGACGAAAGTGCTGGCGTCCGTCGCCTTGGCGTTCTCGTCGACATTGTCCTTGGTCAGACCGAACTGGGTCAGGATGAAGGCCGGGCTCTTGTCGAGTTTGACGACGCGCTGAATCGAAAAGGCGACGTCCTCGGCGGTCACGGGATTGCCCGAAGCGAATTTCAGGCCGGGTTTGATCTTGAAGGTGAAGGTCTTGCCGTCGTCCGAAACCGTCCAGCTTTCGGCGATGTCGCCATAGATGTTCGACGGGTCGGCCGGATCGAAGCGCACCAGCCGGTCGTAGCTGTTGCCCATCATCTCGCCGGCGCTGATCTCGAAGGATTCGGCCGGGTCGAGGGTGATGATGTCGTCGATGGCCCAGGCGAGCACCAGCGTGTCGGCCGGCGTTTCTGCATATGCAGGTGCGCCTGTCAAAACCAGTGCAGAAAGTGCGGCGCCCGCGAGGAGAACGCGAACGCGTCCGTTGATCTTTCCCATCATCATTTTAGCTGTTCCCTGTTTTTGTTGACGTGTTTGTCTTTGGATCAGGTCGCCGGATGCTCCCTCCATGCGGAACGCAGCACCCTGAACCAGTTTTCGCGGCATATTTTCGCGAGATCGGCGCCACCATATCCGGCGCTTTCCAGTCCGGCAACGAGGTTCTGAAGACCGCTGGCGTCGCCGATTTCCTTAGGGATCAGGGCGCCGTCGAAGTCCGAACCGATCGCCACCCCGTCGATGCCCAGCCGTTCAACCAGATAGTCGATATGGCGGATCATCTCGCTGATCGGCGTGTCGGCGTTTTCACGTCCGTCGGCGCGCAGCATGGTGACGGCGAAGTTCAGGCCGACCAGTCCCTTGCTTTCCCGGATCGCGTCGAGCTGCCGATCCGTCAGGTTGCGGGCGACGGGAACGAGGGCATGGGCGTTCGAATGGCTCGCCACCAGCGGCTGATCGCTGAGCTCCGCCACGTCCCAGAAGCCTTTCTCAGTGATGTGCGACAGGTCGATCAAGATGCCGATGCGATTGCATTCCTTGACGAGCGAGCGTCCGGCATCAGTCAGGCCTGGCCCGGTGTCGGGGCTCATCGGATAGGCGAAGGGAACGCCGTGCGCGAAGATGTTGTTGCGGCTCCAGACAGGTCCGAGCGAGCGCAAGCCCGCGGCGTAGAACACTTCCAGCGCGGCGAGATCCTCGCCGATCGCCTCGCAGCCTTCCATGTGCAGCACGGCGGCGAATTTCTCGCCGACCATCGCCGCATCGATATCGGCGCTCGACCGACAGAGCTTCCAGCAGCCGGCTCGCTCCAGCTGCAAGGCGATCGCCGCCATTTCCATGGCGATGTCCAGCGATGGCGCGCGTTCGAGGGGCTTGGAAAGCGGCGTCGAGTAGCGTCCGTCCGCCTTGGGTTGGTCGAGAACGAGGCCCCCGGACGGGATGTATATGGCGCAGAGACCGCCGATCAGGCCGCCGGCGCGGGCGCGGGGCAGGTCGATATGGCCGGCCGCCACGCCGTCGCTCATATCCGCTACCGGATCGGCGCCTTCCTTGCGGCGGTTCCAGAGACGGAGCAGAACGTCATTGTGGCCATCGAAAATCGCTTGCATCGAAACCCCATATTTCGGTCCGCGATGATGCAAATGGCTCGCCCAAGATCAAGTGGCAAACCACGCTCCGCGCCGCTGGACCAACAGAGTGGCTAATCGCAGGGCCAAGCACCCGGAATCTCGCCCAAGGAACGGTTATGGTTTTCTTAACCAAACTTACGGTTGCGGCGAAACCTTGTACGAAATCGGGCGTTGCGGGTCGAAGGAGAACCGTAATGCCGTCGCCAGACATCGGTGAGAAAGCGCTCCGCGAACTTTCCCGCGTCCACACCGCCCAACTCGCCGCCTACGCCACGGCGCGCCTGAAGCTGCAGCGGCCCGATCTGTTGACGCCGCGCGACCGTGCTCATCTGGCGGCGGCCCACGTTGCGCTGGAGGAACTCCGTGGACTGCTGCTGAAACCGAACAATGGGGCTGGCGAGCTTGCCCTGGAGCGAAAGCGCTGAGGGCTCAGCCGGTCACTCGTCGCCCTCTTCACCCGATATCCAGCTATGTGGCGAAATCTTCTTCTGCGTCTCGCCGTCGATATAGGCCCACCAGCCGGCATCCGCCTCGTCCCAGTCGCCGCCGGCCATCCGAAGCCTTTCGAGCGAGCGGTAGTGCGCCACGGATTGGTTTTCCTGGCCGTCGCGGTCGGTCCAGCAAACCTCGACCTTGCTGCCGTCCTTCGGCGCCGTGTCGATCGGCCTTCTCGCCATGTTCATTGCTCCGGTTCGATTCTACCCGATCCGAAACTAACGGCGGCATCCGAAATGACAATGCCCGCCAGGGCGCGATGGAGCGATCCGTTAAGGTTAGTTGATCGTTAATGCTTGTCGCTCATATTCCGGAACCAACCTGCGGCGGGGTTGTCGGGGGCTCTAACTGATTGTTAGCCGCATGATCTTGTCCGAAAAGCCTGCAACTTTTCGGGATCATGCTCGAAGCGGGGCGGGGAAGCATGATCGAAACTCAAGGCGCAGGGCTGTCGCGTCAAGGCGGAGCACACTACTCGGGCGCCGGTCCCTGTGCGCCGCTTCAATTCTCCGCCGAGGAGATGCGCCAGATCGGCGACGCCGGCTCGGACTGGATATGGGAGACCGACAGCGAGCTGCGCTTTTCCTGGCTGTCGAGCAATTACGAGCAGGTCACCGGCGTTGCGCCCGACGACGTGATCGGCCGCTTCCGCTTCGACTTCCTTGATCAGGTCGCCAAGGGCAGCAAAAGCGCCATCGCCCATCTGGAAGACCTCCAGGCGCGCCGCCCGTTCCGCGATTTTGTCTACCAGCTCGCCGACGGGCAGCCCGATTGCCGCTGGATATCGATCACCGGCTTTCCGAAATTCGACACGGCGGGCACATTCCTCGGCTATCGCGGCGTGGCGCGCAACGTCACCAAGGTCCTCGCCGCCTTCAAGGAACTGGAGGCGTTGCGCGAGGAGCCGGCATCCGGCGCCGGCCAGGCGGAACCGCACCATGCTGGCGAACGAAGCGAAGAATTGCTGTTCGACCTGGAGAGGACGATCGATTCCATGAAGATGGGCGTCGTTCTGCTCGACGCGCAATTGAAAGCCGAGATCATCAACAAGGCTTTCTACGAAATGTGGAAGCTCGCGCCGGGCGAGGTCGCTGTGGGCAGCCCGTTCCGGGCGCTGATGGACATCAACCGGCACAACGGCATCTACGATGTCGACGAAGTGGAGTGGGAGCGCTATGTCGCTTCGCGGCTGGCCGAGATCAAGGCCGGCGACGTGGCGCCGCGCGAATTCAGCCGCGCCGACGGCTGCACGATGATCTATTCGGTGATCGCGCTGTCCGGCGGCAAGCGGCTGGTCTCCTACTACGATGTTACCGAGATGAAGCAGCGCGAGGCGGAATTAGCCGAAACGCATGAAAGGTCGAGGCTAGCCGAGGCGGTCATCGACGCCATCAAGGACCCGATCTTCGTCAAGGACAGCAATCTTAGTTTCGTGTTCGTCAACAAGGCTTTTTCCTCGCTGTTCGGCCAGGAGCCGCAGGCGATGCTCGGCAGAAAAGGCGAGGATTTTCTCGACAATGCGGAGGCCGCCGGGTTCGAGGAATCCGAGCGGCATGTACTGGCGACAGGAGAACGTTACGAAGTCGAGGAGAATTTCGAGTCCGCAGGCGTCAGCAAATTCCGGATAGTCCGGAAGAATCGCGTCAGCATGGCCAGCGGCAAACATTACGTCGCGGGCTTCCTCTTCGACGTCACCGAGATCAAGTCACGCGAAACCGAGGCCGAAGATTCGCGCAGGCATCTTGCCAATGTGCTGGATTCGTTGCCCGCTGGCGTCATCATCTACGACCGCGACGACAAATTCGTCTTTGCGAACGGAAAACTTCAAGATTCATTGCCGGCGCTAAAGCCGACCTGGCAGGTGGGATGCAGTTTCCGCGAAGCGCTCGAACTTGGCCACTCCGTGGGTTATTTCCGTTTTAGCGGCGACCCGGAACTCGATGCGATTTACGAAACCGATTACGAAAACTGGCTCGAGGGAATGCTGCGGCACTACCGCCTCCGGCATTCGGTTTTCCAGCGCAGGAATCCCGACGGGCGCTGGTATCAGGTGTTCGACACGCGCACCGACGACGGTACCTTCATTGGAGTGCGTGTCGAGATCACCGAGTTGAAGGAGCGCGAAGAGGCTCTCCGCGACAGCATGCGGCAGATCGACCTCTTCCGGCACGTGCTCGACGAACTTCCGGTCTCGACCTACGTGAAAAATGCCGACCTGGCGTTCGAATTCGTCAATAAGGCCTGGGCCAATATGACGGGTGTCGCGCAGGAAGCGGCCCTTGGCCTCACCGACCGTGATTTCTTCGGCGAGGAGGGCGAGGGTTTCGCGGAACGCGACCTCGAAGTGCTGCGCACCGGCGAATTGAACGAATTCGAGGAGAGCCTCACCCATCCCGACGGCACGGTGCGGCAGCTGATAGCCAAGAAAAGCCGGCTAATCTCGATAGACGGTACAGTCCATCTCATCGGCTCCAGCACCGACATCACCGAACTCAAGCAGCGTGAGAGCGAGCTTCAGGAAGCGCAGCGCCGCGCCGTGCTCGCCGATCGGGCGAAATCGGAATTCCTGGCCAATATGAGCCATGAAATCCGCACACCCATGAACGGGGTGCTCGGCATGGCCGAGCTTCTTGCCAAATCCGAACTGGACTCGAAGCAGAAGACATTCACCGACATCATCGTGAAATCGGGCAATGCGCTGCTGACCATCATCAACGACATCCTCGACTTCTCCAAGATCGACGCCGGCCAGCTCGTGCTCGATCCGGCTCCGTTCAATCTTGCCGAGGCGATCGAGGATGTGGCGACACTGGTTTCCACCCGCGCCAAGGAAAAGGATCTCGAACTCATCGTGCGGGTCGCACCGCACCTCCACGATCTGGTGATCGGCGATGTCGGCCGCATCCGCCAGATCGTCACCAACCTGCTCGGCAACGCCGTAAAGTTCACCGATTCGGGCCACGTGCTTGTAGACGTAACCGGCGAAACTGTCGGCGAGATGTCGAAGCTGCGCATCTCTGTCACCGACACCGGAATAGGTATTCCGCGCGAGAAGCTGAGGCAGGTTTTCGAGAAATTCAGCCAGGTCGATGCCTCCTCGACGCGACGTCACGAAGGCACCGGCCTCGGCCTGGCCATCACCTCGCGTCTGGTCGATCTGATGGGCGGTGAGATTGGCGTAGAGAGCACAGAGGGCAAGGGTTCGACCTTCTGGTTCACGCTCGCCCTGCCGAGCGCGGGCAGGCCGAACGGCCGCAAGGCCGCGCCTGTGGACGTGACCGGCGCGCGAATACTGGTCGTCGACGACAATGCGGTCAACCGAGCAATCCTGACCGAGCAGATGGCGTCGTGGACGTTCGATTCCTGTGCGGCCGAAAGCGGGGCCGAGGGCTTGAAAGTGCTTGAGGCGGCGGCGGCTTACGGCGTGCCGGTCGATTGCGTCGTGCTTGACTACCAGATGCCGGGAATGACGGGCGCGGAAATGGCACGCATCGTCCGCGCATCGCCGAACCTGACGGACACGCCCATCGTCATGCTGACGTCGGTCGACCAGTCGCTGGTCAACGCCACCTACCGCGATCTCTCCATCGACGCGCAGCTGATCAAACCGGCTCGCTCCTCCACCCTTCTCGAAGCGCTGGTCGCCACCATCCAGAAGCGGCGTTCCTCGCAGGGCCTGCATCCGGCTGCTCCGGTTGCGCCGGAGATAAGGATCGAACCGACGTCGCCGATCGAGAGCGTGCGGCCACGCAGCCGGCCGGCAAAGTCGAATGGCGAGCGGCTCGATATCCTCGTGGCCGAGGACAACGAGGTCAATCAGTTGGTCTTCACGCAGATACTCGGCGAAACGGACTGCACCTTCCAGATCGTCGGCAATGGCCGGCTGGCCGTCGCCGCTTTCCAGGAGATGAACCCCGGCATGATCCTGATGGATGTTTCCATGCCGGAGATGAACGGGCTCGAAGCGACCGCCGCCATCCGCGAACTGGAGGGGGCAACGCAGAATCGGGTTCCGATCGTCGGCGTCACCGCACATGCGCTGAAGGGCGATCGGGAGCGCTGCATCGAAGCCGGCATGGACGATTACCTGCCCAAGCCGATCAGCCCGAAGGCGCTGCTCGACAAGATCGAGCGCTGGGCGAGAGACAAGGCGGCCGAGCGGCGCGACGCCGGCTGAGCGCCGAGCCCAATTCATGCAAATAAATTTTGGGCAGTTCCGGAACCGGCACATAGCCGGCTTGGTTTAGCCGTTGCTGGTCTAAGCGCTTGATTCCGGAAACTTCCGCGCGCTGGCTCATGTCCGGTCAGGTTTCGGGCCCGAACCCGTGGTGGAAGACGTTATCCAACCGACACGAAAGTGTCATGCAACTGTTACAAACGGGCGTTATGGCCTCACGCGACGCTGAAAAAGAGGGCGTCGAGACAATTCCCACAGGGAGTAGGCCATATGAAGAAACTTTTCCTTACAGCGTCGGCTGCGGCGTTGGCGCTCGCCGCCTCCGCTGGCTATGCCGCCGCACGCGACCAGATCCAGATCGTCGGTTCGTCGACCGTGTTTCCGTTCACCACCGCTGTCGCCGAGAAGCTCGGCCAGGGCGGCCAGCTCAAGACTCCCGTCGTGGAATCGACCGGCACGGGCGGCGGCATGAAACTGTTCTGCGCCGGCGTCGGCGAGAACACTGCCGATTTCACCAACGCCTCGCGCGCCATCAAGGATAGCGAACTCGAAACCTGCAAGGCCAATGGCGTGACGCCGGTCGAGATCAAGGTTGGCTTCGACGGCATCGTGCTCGCCAATTCCAAGGCCGGCACCGTCGTCGACGTGACCAAGGAACAGATATTCAAGGCGCTTGCCAAGAATGTCGCTGTCGACGGCCAGGTCGTCCCGAACCCCTATGTGAACTGGTCGGATGTCGACGCTTCGCTGCCCGCGACCAAGATCGAAGTGCTCGGCCCGCCGCCGACCTCCGGCACGCGCGACGCCTTCGTCGAACTGGTCATGGACGAAGCCTGCCAGGAAGAAGTCAAGGCGGCCAATGAAAAGGGCTGCGGCGAAATCCGTGAGGATGGCGCCTATGTCGAAGCCGGCGAGAACGACAATCTGATCGTGCAGAAGCTTGAAGCCAACGCTGATGCCTTCGGCATCTTCGGCTTCTCCTTCCTCGACCAGAACGCCGACAAGCTTCAGGGCTCCAAGGTGGAAGGCGTCGAGCCGACCTTCGAGAACATCGCCTCCGGCGATTATGGCGTGTCCCGCTCGCTCTTCGTCTATGCGAAGAAGGAACATGTCGGCGTCATCCCCGGCATGGAAGAGTTCATCGCCGAATACACCTCTGAAGCCGCCTGGGGCCCCGATGGCTACCTGGCCGACAAGGGCCTGATCCCGCTGCCGGACGCCGAGCGCGCGACGGTCGCCGAGAACGCCAAGGCCCTGAAGGGCATGGGTTCCTGATAGGCAGGTCGAGGCTTGGGCGGAGATTTTCGCCCATGCCCGCTGCATGTTCTAGGACTAACTATGAAGCGCGAGGCCATGGGCCTCGTGCTTTGAGCCGGTGAATGACCGGCAGTCGAGGGGACGTCCTGCATCATGGTCGGTTATCTCGTTCTTCTGCTTCTGGCCCTGGCCGCCGCCGCCTGGTGGCTCGGCCGCAGCCGGGCCGTCGCCAGCGTCAACGGCGAAGTAGCACGACTGCATTCGCTGCCCGGCCAGCACGGCATGTTCCTGGCACTGTTCACCGCAGGCCCCGCGCTGCTCGCCGTGATCATCTGGGCGATGGCCACACCGGGCATTGAATCTTCGATCATTGCGAACCGTTTCGCGGCCGAACTGTCCGGAATGGGCGTTCCCCAGGTAGAGGCCTTCATCCGTGACGCTCGCGCCATCGCCTTCGGCGGCGTGGTCGGCTTCACCGACGCTACGAAAGAAGCGGCCGCCGCGGCCTACCGCTCGATCCATGCGACCAGCCTCTGGATCATCTGGATCGTAGCGCTCGCGCTCGCCGCCGCCGGGTTCTTCTGGGCCTATGGGCGCATCGCGCCGGCTTATCGCGCACGCCACGTAGTCGAGCGCATCCTGCGCGCATTCCTGATCCTCTGCTCGGTCGTTGCGATCCTGACCACGATCGGCATCGTGCTGTCGCTGATCTTCGAATCTTTGCGCTTTTTCCAGCAGGTGCCGTTCTATAAATTCCTGTTCGGCACCCATTGGTCGCCGCAAAGCGCCTTCACCGGCGCTGGTACCGAAGCGGGCGCCGTCAACGAGGACATATTCGGCGCCGTACCGCTTTTCGCCGGCACGCTGCTCATTACCTTCATCGCCATGCTGGTCGCCGCACCGATCGGCCTGATGGCGGCGATCTACCTGTCCGACTACGCATCGAAAAGCGTCCGGGCGGTCGCGAAGCCGGTGCTGGAAATCCTCGCCGGCATCCCGACCGTCGTCTACGGCTTCTTCGCCGCGCTCACGGTCGCGCCCTTCTTTCGCGGCATGGGCGAGAGTCTGGGCCTCGACGTAGCGTCGGAGTCGGCGCTGGCTGCCGGCGTGGTCATGGGCATCATGATCATCCCCTTCGTCTCTTCGCTGTCCGACGATGTCATAAACGCTGTGCCGCAATCGCTGCGCGACGGTTCCGCCGGCCTCGGCGCGACCAAGTCCGAAACCATCCGCAAGGTTGTGCTGCCCGCGGCCCTGCCGGGCATCGTCTCCGCGATGCTGCTCGCCGTCAGCCGCGCCATAGGCGAAACCATGATCGTGGTGATGGCGGCTGGGCTTGCCGCGAACCTGACGGCCAATCCGCTCGAAGCGGTGACCACCGTGACGGTGCAGATCGTGACGCTGCTGGTCGGCGATCAGGAATTCGACAGCGCCAAGACGCTTGCTGCCTTCGCACTCGGGCTGGTGCTGTTCTGCATCACGCTCGCCTTGAATATCGTCGCCCTGCGCGTCGTCCAGAAATACCGAGAGCAATATGACTGATGCGATCTCGACACTGGGCGGCGGACGCCCCGTCAGCATTCACACCGACGACGCGGCGAAGGCGCGGCTGAAGACCCGCTATGCAGCCGAGATGCGGTTCAAATGGCTGGGTGCCGGAGCCGTGGCGCTTGCCGGCTTTTTTCTGGTGCTACTCCTTTCTACCGTGGTCACGCAGGCGTGGCCGGCGCTGCGCATGAACTATCTCATGCTGCCGCTCGACCTTTCGGCGGCGAAGGTCGATCCGGCCAAGCTCGATGGCTTCGATTTTCAGGGCGTCATCAACGACGCGCTGGCAGCCGAATTTCCGGATGTGACGAGCAGGCAGGACAGGCGTCTGCTGCGCGGCCTGATCTCGACAGGCGCTGGAACCTTCCTGCGCAAGGACATTGCTGAAGATCCGGGTATGCTCGGCACGACGGTGGACTACGCCGTTCCGCTCGACGATTTCGCCGATCTCTATCTGAAGGGCCTGCTCGCCGATGTCGGCACCGACGAAGCGATTGCCACGACCGTCACTCCGTCTGGAACGACAGGCGACATCGAACTGACCTTCGGCGACGACGCCATGCTGGCGCTGGCCCGCGGTCATGGCGCGACCGAAGGCGAGAACGGCGCGTTGACACTGACCAGCGGAGCGGCCTCGCTGCTGGTCGCGCTCAATGGCGGCACCGTCAAGCTGACTGCGCTGGCGCCTGGTGACGGCGGCACGGTCGTCGCCAAAGGCCTCGTCATCGAGGCGCTCGACAGCAACGCTCCGGCTGCCACCGGCCAGGCAGCGCTCCGTGTCATCGACACGCCTGAATCGTCGCGCAAAATCTCGGACAAGGAGATCGTCTGGCTCGACAGGCTGCAGAGTGAGGGCCTGACCGAAAGCCGCTTCAACTCGATCTTCTTCTTCACCGGCGCCAGCCGCGAGCCGGAACTCGCCGGCGTCTGGGGCGCGGTCGTCGGATCGTTCCTGACCATGATCGTCACGCTCGCCATCGCCTTCCCGATCGGCGTCTCGGCGGCGATCTACCTTGAGGAGTTTGCGCCCAAGAACCGGCTGACGACGATCATCGAGGTCAACATCAACAATCTGGCCGCGGTGCCGTCTATCGTCTTCGGCCTGCTCGGGCTTGCGGTGTTTCTGAATTTCTTCGGCTTGCCGCGCTCTGCGCCGGTGGTCGGCGGCATGGTGCTGGCGCTGATGACCTTGCCGATCATCATCATCGCCTCGCGCGCCTCGCTGCGCGCCGTGCCGCCGTCGATCCGCGAGGCCGCACTCGGCATCGGAGCGTCCAAGGTGCAGACCGTGTTCCATCACGTGCTGCCGCTGGCGATGCCCGGCATCATGACCGGAACTATTCTCGGGATGGCGCATGCGCTCGGTGAGACGGCCCCGTTGCTGATGATAGGCATGGTCGCTTTCATCGTCGACATTCCTGGCGGCTTCACCGATCCGGCAACCATTCTGCCGGTTCAGATTTTCATGTGGGCGGATTTCCCCGAACCCGGCTTTCAGCAGAAGACCTCGGCGGCAATTTTGATTTTGCTGGCGTTTCTGGTCATCATGAACGCTATCGCGGTGATCCTGCGCAAGCGCTTCGAGCGGCGCTGGTAAGGGGGAGTAGAGGATATGAACATCATGACCGAAGCCGGCGTGGAACAGAAACTGGCGCAGCGCACCAACGAGCCCCCGATCAAGATGAAGGGCGAAAAGGTCAACGTTCACTACGGCGAAAAGCGTGCGCTTTTCGATGTCGACCTCGACGTGCGCGAAAACCAGGTGACGGCGCTGATCGGCCCGTCGGGTTGCGGTAAGTCGACCTTCCTGCGCTGCCTCAACCGCATGAACGACACGATCGACATTGCGCGGGTGTCCGGCAAGATCACGCTCGACGGCGAGGACGTCTACGACCCGAAGATTGACGTGGTGGAATTGCGCGCCCGTGTCGGCATGGTGTTCCAGAAGCCCAACCCGTTTCCGAAGTCGATTTACGAGAACGTCGCCTACGGCCCGCGCATTCACGGACTGGCGAAAAGCAAGGCGGATCTCGACGGGATCGTTGAATCGAGTCTGAAGAAGGCCGGTCTGTTCAATGAGGTGAAGGACCGCCTGCTCGAATCCGGCACCGGCCTTTCCGGCGGCCAGCAGCAGCGCTTGTGCATCGCACGCGCCATCGCGGTTTCGCCCGAAGTCATCCTCATGGACGAACCGTGCTCGGCGCTCGATCCGATCGCCACCGCCAGGGTCGAGGAGTTGATCGACGAATTGCGCGAGAATTACACGATCGTGATCGTCACCCACTCGATGCAGCAGGCGGCCCGCGTCTCGCAGCGCACCGCGATGTTCCACCTCGGCTATCTCGTCGAGGAGGGGGCGACCGAAAAGATGTTCACGAACCCCGACGACAAGCGCACGCAGGACTATATCACCGGCCGGTTCGGCTGAGTGCCAAGGCGAGGACCTTAGAATGGGTGAGCACACCGTTGCCTCTTTCGACGAGGAACTTGGGCATGTCGACCGTCTGATCCGCGACATGGGCGATCTCGCCGGCGCGATGGTCGGCGCATCGATCAGGGCGCTTCTGGCGTCTGACAACGCGCTGGCGCAGCGGGTGATATCCGACGACGCCATCATGGACGCCAGGCAGCGCGAACTCGACGACCGCGCCATCACTCTGATCGCAAAGCGCCAGCCGATGGCGCAGGATCTGCGCGCCGTGCTCGGCGCCATCCGGATGGCGGGCGACCTCGAGCGCATCGGCGACCTCGCCAAGAACATCGCCAAGCGCGTCAGCGCGGTCGGCCAGAGCGCGACGCCGCGCGACCTGTCGCACAGCATCGACGCCATGGCTCAATTGGTGCTTGTGCAGGTACACGGCGTCGTCGACAAATATGTCGCTCGCGAACCGCAAGCGTTGCAGTCGCTCCGCGCCGATGACGAGAAGATCGACGTGAAATATACGGCGGTGTTCCGCGAATTGCTGACCTATATGATGGAAGACCCGCGCAACATCACCGCCTGCACGCATCTTCTATTCTGCGCCAAGAACCTCGAGCGGATAGGCGACCACGTCACCAACATCGCAGAGAACGCTTATTTCGTTATGACCGGCTCGCAACTGCCTTCGAACCGGCCGAAGTTCGACGAGACCACGCAGGCGGTGTCTCCCGAGTAGGCAATCGTCATTGGGATTTTCATCGATGATCGCTCCGAAAATCATGGTTGTCGAAGACGAGGAGCCGCTGGGCGTGCTCCTGCGCTACAATCTGGAATCCGAAGGCTATCAGGTCGAGATCGTGGCGCGCGGCGACGAGGCCGAGATAAGGCTGCAGGAGAACGTGCCCGACCTTCTGGTGCTGGACTGGATGCTGCCGGCGCTTTCGGGCATCGAATTGTGCCGCCGGCTCAGGATGCGGCCGGAGACCGAGCGCCTGCCAATCATCATGCTCACGGCCCGCGGCGAGGAAAGCGATCGTGTCAGGGGCCTCGCCACCGGCGCCGACGATTACCTGGTCAAGCCGTTCTCGACGCCGGAATTCATGGCGCGGGTCAAGGCGCTGCTGCGGCGGGCAAAGCCGGAAGTGCTGTCCAGCGTTCTCAAGGTCGGCGACATCGTGCTCGACCGCGAGGCGCACCGGGTCTACCGCAAGAAGAGCGAGGTCAAGCTCGGGCCGACTGAATTCCGGCTGCTGGAATTCATGATGCGCCATCCGGGCCGGGTGTTCTCGCGCGGGCAGTTGCTCGACAATGTCTGGGGCGAGACGATCTATATCGACGAGCGCACCGTCGACGTCCATGTCGGACGGCTGCGCAAGGCGGTCAACAACGGCCGCATGCCTGACGTCATCCGCACCATCCGTGGCGCCGGCTACGCCATCCGCGAGGAGTAGGCCTCTACCGGCGTGATCTTCTTCGCAGGCGCTTCGTCCGACGCACCGGCGGCGAAGATTTCCTGGTCGATGAAGGTCAGCGCGCGCATGGCGCAGCCTTCGCGAATCAGCGGCACCTCGTCCGGCTCTACGGCAAAGGAGATCGCACCCGAGTGCTGGCCGCCGGCTGTCCTGGCGATCGCTTCGCGCAGATGCGGCTCGATCAGGTCGAAGGCGGCGGCGCCGATGCCGACCACCGCCACCGGCGCGGGGTCTATTAGCGCGAACAGGCTGCCGAGGCCGAAGCCGATCGCCTCTCCTGCCCTGCGGAACGCCTCGCGCTCAGGCCCGTCCTTCACGCGGGCGGCTGCTGCCAGCGCCTTCATGTCGGCATCGCTGATGTCGGCCACCGGCTCCTCGTCCTCGCTCGATTGCCGGGCAGCGCGCCATATCGCGTAATTGCCGGCATATGCTTCGACACAGCCACGGCGTCCGCAGCGGCAAAGTGCGCCGTCGGGACGGTGGATCATGTGGCCGAACTCGCCGCCGGAAGACTGCGTGCCGGTGAAAAGCTCACCCTTCAGCACCAGCCCCATGCCGATGCCGTGCGAAAGCAGGATAGCGATGAAATTGTCGCGGTAGCGCTCGGGATCGCGCCATTTCAGCGCCTCGGCGATCATGTTGCAGTCGTTCTCGACCGTCACCGGAATGCCGAACGCGCCTTCGAGGCGGTCTGCGAAAGCGATGCCGGAATGCGGGGTGATCGGCGACCACAGCATTGTGCGCCTCCCGGCATCGGTCGTGCCCTGGACAGCGAGCACCATGCGCATAATGCGCCTGCCGCTCGCCTCGCCCAGCCGCCGTCGCACCATGGCCAGGCACTCGCCGATCAGCTCTTCTTCGGGCAGCGTCAGCGTCGACAGCTTGCGCTGCTCGCTTGTGACCGTCTGCCCAGCATAGTCGACGACCGCCACCGAGAGGAAGTTCAGCGCCAGAACGATGGTGACGACGGCTGCCGCTTCCGGCTTCAGCGCCAGCGCCACCTGCGGCCGTCCACGCTTCAGCAAAACCGCCTCGCCGCCCTTGGTTTCGGCGAGGATTCCCTCCTCGATCAGGTCGGATGAGATCGCCGAGATCGTAGAGTGGCTAAGGCCGGTGGCGCGGGCAATCTCGGTGCGCGACGGCTGGAAGGCGCGGCGCACGCCCGTAATGACCATTGCGCGGTTGCGCTTGCGCAAATCGTCGTGGCGGATTCCAACCGACATCTCTCAGCATTCCTCCCGCGGCAACCCCGATGGACCTTCCCTTTCAGCAAGGGGGCCGTCAACAGCGCCGCAAGAATATTGACAGAACTCGCCGCATACGTCATTCTTTTTTTCGAGGCTCGAAAAAAAGAGCTTCAGACGAAGTTCATTGCGCCTCTAGGCGCGCAGGGAGGAAATCATGAAAAAGTTTGCAACCGCCATTCTGGCAGGTGTGGCGATGACCGTATCGCTGGCGGCAGTGGCCGAGGCAAAGGACAAGGTCATCGGCGTATCCTGGTCCAATTTCCAGGAAGAGCGCTGGAAGACGGACGAGGCCGCGATCAAGGCTGCGCTCGAGGCGGCCGGCGACAGGTACATCTCGGCCGACGCGCAATCGAACCCGAGCAAGCAGCTCACCGACGTTGAAAGCCTGATCAGCCAGGGCGCCAACGCGCTGATCATCCTGGCGCAGGATTCGAGCGCTATTGCCCCTGCCGTCGAGAAAGCCGTCGCCGAGGGCATTCCGGTGGTCGGCTACGACCGCCTGATCGAGAACAAGGACGCTTTCTACCTGACCTTCGACAACAAGGAAGTCGGCCGCCTGCAGGCCAGCGAAGTGTTCAAGGTCCAGCCGGAAGGCAACTACGTCTTCATCAAGGGCTCGGGCGCCGATCCGAACGCGGATTTCCTGTTCGCCGGCCAGATGGAAGTGCTCAAGGAAGCAATCGATTCCGGCAAGATCAAGAATGTCGGCGAGGCCTATACAGATGGCTGGCTGCCTGCCAACGCGCAGAAGAACATGGAGCAGTTCCTGACTGCCAACAACAACGAGGTGGACGCGGTCGTCGCTTCCAATGACGGCACGGCCGGGGGCGTCGTTGCCGCGCTTTCGGCGCAGGGCCTTGCCGGCACGGTCCCGGTTTCCGGCCAGGACGGCGACCACGCCGCGCTGAACCGCATCGCCCTCGGCACGCAGACCGTCTCGGTCTGGAAGGACTCGCGCGAACTCGGCAAGGCTGCGGCTGAAATCGCCTCGCAGCTCGCCGACGGCACGGCCATGGATGCGATCCCGAACGTCGTCAAGTTCAGCGGCGGCCCTGCCGGCGTCGAGATGAACTCGGTGTTCCTCGCGCCGGTCGCGATCACCAAGGAGAACCTGAACGTCGTCATCGATGCCGGCTGGGTCACCAAGGAAGTGGTCTGCCAGGGTGTCGGCGCCGGTACGGTGCCGGCCTGCGACTGACCTTCGACCAACAACCCAACGCCGCGGTTTGACGAAAACCGCGGCGTTTCGCTAAGCTGAAAATTGTCCGGCGATCCGCGCGAGACGGCATGCCGGCGGAAGGAACGTCATGACCGAGGTGACCTCGACGGCGCCGGCTGACCGCGCCCGCGCGTCCGAGCTTGGGCCCGTCGCCCGCTTTCTCAGGGCGACCGAACTCGATACGCGCATGCTGGGCATGATCGGCGCGCTGCTGATCATCTGGGTCGGCTTTCATTTTCTCTCCGGCGGTCTGTTCCTGACGCCGCGCAATCTGTGGAACCTGTCGGTCCAGTCCTCGTCCATCGCGGTCATGGCCACGGGTATGGTGCTGGTCATCGTCACCCGCAACATCGACCTGTCGATAGGTTCGGCGCTCGGGCTGATCGGGATGATCATGGGCGTGGTCCAGGCTGAATTCCTGCCGCAGGTCATGGGAATACCGCTCGGCGGCCCGTCCATCTGGGTTCTGGCGCTTATCTCGGGCCTGCTGGTCGGCCTCGCCATAGGCGGCTTCCAGGGCTTCCTGATCGCCTATCTCGGCATCCCGGCCTTCATCGTCACGCTGGGCGGACTTCTAGTGTGGCGCGGCGCGGCCTGGTGGGTCACCAGCGGCCGCACGGTGGCGCCGATGGATGCGACGTTCAGGCTGATCGGCGGCGGGCCGCAAGGATCAATCGGCGCCACGGCGAGCTGGGCGGTCGGCATTGTCGCCTGCGTCGCTTTCGTGCTCCTGCTCCTCGTCGCCCGGTCGCGGCGCAAGCGTTTCCGCTTCCCGCTGCGTCCGGTCTGGGCGGAAGGCTTCATCGGCACGATCGCCTGCGCGGCGATACTCGGCGCTGTCTGGATCGCCAATTCCTATCCCTGGCCGATCGGCATCGTCAGGCGCTATGCCGAGGCCAACAATATCGAGCTTCCCGAAGGCGGCCTGTTCATCGCCCATGGTATCGCCATACCGGTGCTGATCGCAGTCGCTGTCGGGATCGTCATGACCTTCATCGCGACCCGCACCCGCTTCGGCCGCTACGTTTTCGCCATCGGCGGCAATCCGGAAGCCGCCGAACTCGCCGGCATCAACACGCGCTGGGTCGTCATGAAGATATTCATGCTGATGGGAGTGCTCGCCGCCATCGGCGCCAGCATCTCGAGCGCGCGCCTCAACGCCGCGACCAATTCGCTGGGCACGCTCGACGAGCTTCTGGTGATCGCCGCGGCCGTCATCGGCGGCACCTCGCTCGCCGGCGGCGCGGGCACGATCGCAGGGGCCATGCTCGGCGCGCTTTTGATGCAGTCGCTGCAGTCGGGCATGGTGCTGCTCGGCGTCGACACGCCGCTGCAGAACATAGTCGTCGGTGTGGTGCTGGTCTTGGCCGTCTGGCTCGACACGCTCTACCGCAAGCGCATCATTTGAACTAGCGCATGATCTTGTCCGAAAAGTCTGCAACTTTTCGGGATCAAGCTTAGAGGAAGGATCGGTATGGAACCCGCAGGCACGCCGCTCGTCGAGATGAAGAACATGTCGATTGCGTTCGGCGGCATTCGCGCCGTCGACGACGCTTCGCTCGACCTCTACCCGGGCGAGGTGATGGCGCTTCTCGGCCATAACGGCGCCGGCAAGTCGACGCTGATCAAGATCCTTTCAGGGGCATACAAGCGCGACGCCGGCGTGATCTACGTCAATGGCGAGGAGGCCACGATCGCCAACCCGCGCGACGCCAAGAAATACGGCATCGAGACGATCTACCAGACGCTGGCGCTGGCCGACAATGTCGATGCCGCCGCCAATCTGTTCCTTGGCCGCGAACTGCGCACTCCCTGGGGCACACTCGACGATTCGGCGATGGAATCGGAAGCCCGCAAGGTGATGGGCAGGCTCAATCCGCGTTTCCAGCGCTTCAAGGACCCGGTCAGCAAACTGTCGGGCGGCCAGCGCCAGTCCGTCGCCATCGCCCGCGCCATCCTGTTCAACGCCCGCATCCTGATCATGGACGAGCCGACCGCCGCGCTCGGGCCGCAGGAGACTGCCCAGGTCGGCGAACTGGTGAAGCAGCTCAAGGCCGAAGGCATCGGCATCTTCCTGATCAGCCACGACATACACGACGTGTTCGATCTCGCCGATCGCGTCTGCGTGATGAAGAACGGGCAGGTGGTCGGCACGGCCAGTACGGGGGATGTGACCAAGGACGAAGTGCTCGGCATGATCATTCTCGGCAAGTGCCCGCCAGGCGCAATCCCCGGCCCAGGCGCCATGGCGATCGCCGCCTGATAAAGAAAAGCCGCCGGCCATCGAATGGCCAGCGGCTTCTTAGCAGAAGAACCGTAAAATTTAGCGGCAGCGGGCCTCGTAGATACGGCCATAGCGATCGCGGTAGCGGCACCAGCCCGTGCGAGTGGCCTTGCCGATCAGCACGCCCGAAGCCGCGCCGACCACGCCGCCGACGATCGCGCCGCCTGCGTCGCCCGTCGCCAATGCGCCGATCGCCGCGCCCCCAAGGCCTCCCACCGTCGCGTCCTGCTCCGCAGTTGTGCAACCCGTCACAGCAATCATCGCGGCGACAGCAAAAATGACGTTCCTCATGTATGGTCACTCCTCACTTTTCGTCACGCAATCGGTGACTTGCACGATCAAAAACTGGTTTCCCGTCCGAAATCATTCTTGGGTAAGAGAGTCTTTTTCGCGGCGGTCCCCAGTAGATGCAACCATAAGGTCAGGCGCGTCAAGGGAGGCGTGCAGCGTACCGTCGTGCCGCACGTCCCACTCCAATACGGCATCTTCCTCCGCGAGCGCCGGGTCGACGGTCACACACTGGACGAAGATTTTCGGCCGCTGGCCGGTGAGGACGCTCAATGTGGGAGCAACCTCGGCTTCGCACTCCTCGACCGTTTCATAAAGCGGAACGGGGGCGGGGAGTTCGTGGCACTGCTGCAGGTCTTGCGAGCATCCGATAACCAGCAGAAGGGCGGCAATGTGTTCCATGGCGGATTTCCTCTCATCGAAGAAACGAAGTCCCGGCCGTCATGGTTCCAAAATATCGGGTTGCTGGGAGTTCGGATGTCTTCCAGCGGCAAGGCTTCGCCCGCCGCCCGGCTCAACCGGCGGATGTGGGAAATGCGGCATGGCCGATGAGGTCAGGTCAAGGCGACTGCGACCAGGCCAACGCCGATCACGGCCAGTAAGGCGATGATCAGCGATGTCGAGGCATGGGGAAGCGGTTGTGGCTGCGGTGTCGTCTGGTCCGGCTCCTGGATGTCGCCCATCGCTATTCGCGCGGCGTTTTCCAGCCTCTGTATTTCGGCAACCATTCGACGCTCCCGCGAACTCGATGCACCGAAACGGCGAAGTGCGCGCCGGGTTCCATCGCACACAGCGCAAGGGTAAGACTTTATGGAAAACGCATCTTCCCTCTATTGCGAGATGTTAGTCTTTCGCAGCTTCTCTCCGACAAAATCCGGCCATTCACCCCAAACCTTTTTCTCTCTTGACGAAGTCGAGGATCAGGTGAGCTGCCGCTTCCGCACGGCTTTCGAGCAGCATATGACCGGCGTCAAGGATGTGGGCGTCCATCCGGGGAAGGTCCTTCATCCAACTCAGGGTTTCCGCGAGTTCGAAGAAGGGGTCATGGCGACCCCACACCATCAATGCAGGCGGCTGATGGCTTTGTAGATAGCCCTGGATCTCCGTGAAACGGCGCACATAGTTCCCATAGTCCGCCACGAGGGCACGTTGCGCCTCAAGCCTTCCCGGCAGGCTCATAACACGCCAGTCCTCATCCCAGTTATCGGCAGCCATGCACATCGCGACATCATCGGGTACGCCCCCGACATACTCATTGCGAATCCCTTCCCGGGTCAGATGAGCGGTGGCGGCCGCCTCATTCTCCGGGGTGGGGTTCGACCAATAGGCGATGGTATCTGCCCATTGAGGCCCGAACCCGCTGGTATGAGCGTTAGCATTCTGGATGATCAGACCCCTCACGAGCGCGGGCGCGTGCATCGCGACATGAAAGCCGACTGGCGCGCCGAAGTCGTGAAGGTAGATGAAGCGAGGACCGACGGAGAAGCGGTCGAGGACTTCGAGGACTGCGTTTCCCATCGCTTCGAAGGATATCGAGGCGAGGACATCGGACTCTCCGAACCCCGGAAGATCGGGAGCGACGACAAACAGGTCGTCAACGAGCATCGGAGCCAGACGCCGAAACGTGCACGCTGAGCTCGGAAAGCCGTGCAGCAGCAATAAAGCGGGACTGGAGGGATCCCCTCCGACATCCACTGCGAGGCGGCTTTCGCCCGTGACACGAAGATAGTGCCGGATCATGGCAGGCTCCTTCTCTCGCGCAGCCCGTGCTCGCATTATCCGCCAGTCGCGATCCGGGAGTAGGGGTCCCAGGTCCCGCACCTGTCCTCCCATGCGAGCCAATCGGCGAAGGCCCGCAACCATTCGACGCTCCCGCGAATTTCGATGTACCCAACGGCGAAGCGTGCGCCGGGTTCCACCGGACTTCCGCGCAAGGGTGCGAGTTGTGGCAACGCCGGGCTAACCGACCTGCGGGCGGATTTTATTCGATCTCGAAACTGCCCTGCGGCACCAGCAGCCTGTAGTCCAACTGGTTGTTGGATATATCCAGCGTCGCGGTGCCGTTGAGTGATGCGGGCACCACCCGCTCCAGCGCCACGCTGCCGAAACGCTTTTTCCCGTTACCCATTGAGCCGATCTTCTCCGACCAGGTCAAAGCGAGATCCTTGTTTTCGGGCGGGGCCGTCAGATGCGCAGCGACGGTCACGAAACCGTCGGGGCGGGCAAGCGCGCCGTAGCTGACTGAATTCACCGCAAGCTCATGCATCGCCAGTCCGATATGCAATGCAGCATTGGGGTTGAGATAGGGATTTTCACCCTTGAAGCGCACCGCCTCATGCGGCCTGGCGCTGTAGCGGCCGACCTGTCCGAGGACAAGACCGCGAAGATCGGCGCCACGCCAGTTGGACGAGGTTACCAGGTCTTGCGAAGAGGCCAGCGACTGCAGGCGGCCGCGAAAGCGGGCCAGGAAACCATCGATCGTGTCGGAATAGCGCCCGGTCTGCGCGGCAATGCTCTGAATGATGGCCAGGAGGTTCTTCGAGCGGTGCGCGACCTCGCGCAAAAGACTCTTCAGCGTCTGCTCGCGCCGCTTCTGCTCGGTAATGTCGACCGCCGTGGTGACGACGGCCTGCACCGCCCCGTCGGAAGATTTGTCGGCGTCGATCCAGACCGTGAACCAGCGCGCGCCCTCCCGATTCGGAAAGCTGACTTCGAGGCTCTCGGGATGCGCGGTCGCGATGACCTTCCGCTTTGCCGCAGTCAGCCGTTCCGCCTGGGATGCAGGGAGGAAATCATGGTCTGTCAGGCCGGAAATTTCATTAATCGACCAAGCCGGGGGCAGGTTCTGCGCCCACAGCACGCGAAGCTCTCGATCCTGATAGAGTACGGAAATGCCGGTATTGCGCAATGCGTGCAGGAGGCTGCGCCCGATTTCCGGATTGCTGTCCGCCAACTGCCAGTTCACCGCGTTCCCCTCGACATCTCTCTTCCGCGATAAACTCATAAGCCACTTATCCCGCTGCGGGATGAACGGCTCAGTCCGAAACGGGTTCCATTTTCAAGAGGTTCCGCCGGGCCGCGCCCCTTTGGGAGACGTTGCCCGGCGGGTATCTGGAAGCCGTTTGAGGGGGACGGCATCCAGCATACGGCTTGCTAAACGCGCCTGAACAGCCCAGCCAGCAAAGAGATCACCAGAAACGCCAGGAAGACGAAGAACAGGATCTGCGCAATGCCGGCGGATGTTCCGGCTATGCCGCCAAAGCCAAGCGCGCCGGCAATGATGGCGACGACGAGAAAAACAAGAGCCCAGTACAGCATGGGTTATCTCCTTCGGATTCTTCACAAAAACGCCCGCGGCGGGTGTTGGTTCCTGAAAAAGAAAGGCCGCCAATGGCGGCCTTGCACATGCTTGGAGTGGAACGTCAAGCAGCCGCCTTGGCCTGCCGGTCGAAAAACAGCGCCTGGCTGATCAGGGCCTTCACCATGTCGGGATTGAAAGGCTTGGTGACCAGGAAAGCCGGTTCCGGGCGTTCGCCGGTCAGCAACCGCTCGGGGAAAGCGGTGATGAAGATGACCGGTACCGCGGCGGACGCCAATATCTCGTTGACGGCCTCGATGCCCGAACTGCCGTCGGCCAGTTGAATGTCGGCCAGCACCATTTTGGGCCTGGTCTTATTGAACATGGCGGTCGCTTCGGCATGGGTGCGGGCGATTCCCACCACGCGGTGGCCAAGGCTCTCGACCATCTCCTCAATGTCCATCGCGATCAGCGGCTCGTCCTCGATGATCAGGATCTCGGTGGCGACCTGGCGCGAAATCTCGTTGCTGGCTTGCGACAGAAGAGTGCTGAACTCGCTTTCCGACACGTCCAGGATCTCGGCGGCCTCCTCATCCGTGAAGCCTTCGACAGCCACCAGCAGGAAAGCCTGGCGCGGGCGGGGCGAGATCGCCGTCAGATTGGCGGCGGCGCGCTGTTCCCAGGCCGAGTGCGGCGTTTCCTGCGGCACCCGGATCGCGACAGAGGTGAAGAGCTTGGCGAAGGTCTTGTAAAGTGCGATGCGTTCGTTGGACGCTTCCGGAAAAATCCCTACATCGGCGATCAACGCCTCCAGCATCGCCGCTACCAGTGCATCGCCACTTTGCTGTGAGCCTGAAACGGCTCGGGAAAAGCGCCGTAGAAAAGGCAAATGGGGAGCAATGGTTGCAGATAAACTCATAATATGCGGTTCCCTCGCGTCATCCGCTCAGCGGACTATTACCGAACCCCTTTAACGCCGAAACTCCGAAAAAGTTCCGGGTGGCGGAACTTATTTAAGCTGGACCCGTTATAACCGGAATTTGGGCAGCCAGATGGCCGCGTCGTCCGCCTCCGGTTCAGAAAAAGGGTGGAACGGGGTCCATGGCAAGACAGGGCGAAATATCACAAATGACGAAAAAAGCCACCGGTGCAGTCGGTGCGAAACCTCGCCGAAACGGAAACGATCCGCTCGGCGCGAATTCCGAAATCGGCCGCAAATTGAAGCAATATTACGACGAACTCGTTTCGGACGAAGTACCCGACCGTTTCGCTGAACTGCTCAGCCAGCTTGAAAAAGCCGAGCCCACGCAGAAGAAGGCCTGATCGGAATGGTGGTCACTCCGCAGTTCAAGAACGACCTGCTCGGCACCATACCGAGCCTGCGCGCGTTTGCCGTGTCGCTGACGCAGAACTCGGACAAAGCCGACGATCTGGTTCAGGAGACGCTGGTCAAGGCGTGGGACAAGCACGAAAGCTTTCAGATGGGCACCAATCTGAAAGCGTGGCTGTTCACCATCCTGCGCAACGAATTCTATTCGCAGATGCGCAAGCGCGGGCGCGAGATCCAGGACAGCGAAGGCATCATGACCGAGCGTCTTGCCGTGCATCCGAGTCAGCACGGAATGCTCGACCTCGAGGACTTCCGCGCCGCGCTTGAGCAGCTTCCGGAGGATCAGCGCGAGGCGATCATCCTGATCGGCGCTTCCGGCTTCTCCTATGAGGAAGCGGCCGAGATCTGCAATTGCGCCGTCGGAACCATCAAGAGCAGGGTCAGCCGCGCACGCAACCGCCTGCAGGAAATCCTTAAAATCTCGGGTGAGGCCGATTACGGCCCTGATTCGATTTCTGCGCAGGTAATGGGTTCAAACGCGGCCTAGAGCTAGAAAGACTCTAAGCAGGGCGGCGGCCAGCGGCGGCCGCCCCTGCCTCGACCAGATCGGAGCCGGAATAGGGCTTGCCGATCACGGCAATATCGGGAAAGGCCGCGAAGATTTCGTCGAGATCGGTATAGCCCGAGGCGAAGACGAACGGCACGTTGCGCTCATGGATATGCCGGGCAAAATCGAGCGTGGACGTGCCGTCGAGCATAACGTCTACAATGGCGGCTTGAAATTCCATTGCCGCTCTGTCGGTATCGATCTCGGCAAGGTTCCTCGCCACCACGACATCGGCGGCGCCATTGTCCCGGCAAAGCTGCTCTACATCCATGGCGATGAGAACCTCGTCCTCCAGAACCAGAATTCTCATGCCGGACAGCAAATCGGACAATCGCAATCTCCTTGAAACAGGCTGACTCATGAACGCAAATTGGTTCGTTGTCATTTAAAAAAGACATGTCCTAATCCGGACGGAAGGCAGCTTTGTGTCTTGCCTCCGGCACGACAACAAAAGAGGCATCTTACCTGGAGGGACGAATATGGCGTCAGGGCAGGCAACGCGGCTTTTCCAGACACAACAATATCCGTGTCAGAAGTGTCCCTTGCGGCCGCTGCGGGTCTTCCGTGAATTCGAAAAGCAGGAACTGGCTTTCGTTAGCCGGTTCAAGAAGGGCGAACTCGCGGTCGACAAGGGAGCTACCCTGCTCGTCGAAGGCAACCACAGCGCACACCTCTATACGGTGCTTTCCGGATGGGGATTCCGCTACAAGCTGATGCCTGACGGGCGCCGGCAAATCCTCAACTACCCCATGCCGGGCGACCTCGTCGGCCTGCAGGGTAGTCTCATGGGGGAGATGCAGCATTCCGTCGAGGCGCTGTCGCCGATGCTCCTGTGCGTGTTCGAGCGAGAGGACCTGCACGAACTCTACAGGAAACATCCAGGGCTCGCCTACGATATCACCTGGATCGCATCGCGCGAGGAGCAGATGCTGGACGAGAACCTGCTCAGCGTCGGGCGGCGCAGTGCCCAGGAACGGGCCGCCTATCTGATCGCTTTCATCGGCAGGGGCGC
>NZ_AHAM01000040.1 GCF_000236565.1 Mesorhizobium alhagi CCNWXJ12-2
GTTCACGTCCGGGATTTCACAAACAAGGTTGTGTACGCTGGGTGGGTCAGTCTCTTTTCCGAAACCGAGAAGCTGCGTGAACTCGTCCTTTTTCAAGCCGACGTTTACGACGCAGAGGGCAATCTGTTAGCGTCGCCTCCGCAGCTCTATATATCGTTTAAACCCGACGCAGTGCATATCGAGTTTCCGCTAGAACAGCCCCAGGAAGAGATTGCAGATGTCCAAGACCTACCACCCGAAGTCAGGCGAGAGCCGTGGCTACACCACAAAGGGGACCGCTGGTCGGATAACGCAAGTCACTGAAGGTTATCAGCGCAAGGGTGGCATTAATCCGCCCCCGCCTCGAACGGTGGAACGACCTGCACCGCCGACACCTATGGGTAAACCTGCCTCCTCAACTTCGCCCTCTTCCGGATGGCCCAAGAGGTAGAAGCACCTGCAACGGTGCGTCTATTGGGCGAAGCCGAGTTGTCTCAATAGGTTGGTTGAACAGCGGGGAACTTTTTGTCCGATACCCAAGGCGCTGGGGCCGGGATAGTTGCGGGCTTTCGCCCCATCACAGATGTAACCAGCCTCGCCGGGTAACTCGCACACGGACTCACTACCGCGCAACATGATCAATTCCCGGCCATCCCATCTGAGGCAACCTTTGTACTTGGCGGCCAGATCGCGCGGAGCCTCGGATCGCACCGTCTTCAAAGCCTCCGTGTCACAGATCGTGAGCCGATCAGCTCCGTTCGTCAGCCTAATATTCTGGTCGGCAAAACGCTTCTGGATCGTGGTGAGCTTGCCATTGGGACAGCGTTGCTCCGCTTGAAAGTCGAATGTGATTGGTTTGGGCAGAGACCACGAATAGGCAACAAACCAGCCAAGGAGCAGAAGGGTTGCAGCGCCGATGACTGTTCCTAAGGCGTGTTCAAGGACGAATCGAACCCCACGTTGAAAAGACCCTGTAATGGTCACTTCGGGCTTACGCATTTGGAGCCAGCATATATGCGAGCCACACCTCGCCGACACGGAATTCAATCCTGAGCCATCCGCTCGACTGCCCTACGCGGCACCTGAAATCTTCGTCGCTTTGCCCCTGGAAGCCACCCTTTCCAAAGGTGGCCTCCTTGAATGCGGACACACAGGCGGCGATCGCATCTTCGTACTCCTTCATCAAGTCGGGAACGATATTCCGGGCTTGATTGACATCGAACGACACAACGTCCCGGGGCGCGCGCTGATAGGTTGCCGCAAACTGCTCGAACTCGTCGAGCAAGGCGTTCACGATGCCAGCGCGGTCGTCCCCGTTCTGGTACCCGAACAGTGTGGCTACGACAGCTGCGTGAGCACCCGCGTCTCCTTCGAGACTTTGAACCGTGATGTCGCACCACTGCAGGTCATCAAACTGGCTCGCCCAGCAGGCGGTGGCGTTCAGTATCTGAGCGCCATTATTCTGATTGGCCTCCGGCAGCGCGTCACACGTGCATTTCTCAGGCTCAGCATTCTCCGCCGACAGCGGCCTGGACATAAGCCCAAGGCCTGCCACCATAAATGCGGCAGCGAAAAGCGCCCTCATTGATCCGCTGATCATTGCCCACCCCCTCAGCCGGTTTCAGATGGAGATAGTGGCACACGTTGCGGACATTGCCGAGGGCGATATCAGGGGCCAATATTTGACCGCTGGCGTTCAAGCCTGAGGCGGTCGCGGTCGCGCGCTGCTGCGCGCTCCATAGCCAAACTGACCGGCGGCTTCGGCCCCATGGGGGCCCGCAGGACCATGTTCAGGAGCAGATCAGCTCCTGCCATCACCAACGATGCAGGGTCGAACTTGGCGGTGCGAGGTTTGATTTGCACGTTTTCAGATGGGCGGCCTTGCGCGATCAGGCGCTGGCTGAAGGGGACGCCGGAAGACGGCCGCGAGGGCGCCATTTGCATGGCGGCCCTGCGGTACGCGTCGAGCCTTGCAGCGTCGGACGCCGTCGCGGGCGCGCGCCGCCGCTGCCGCTGCTGCTGGTGCGGCGATGCGCCGAGCGGATCGAAGATGCCGCGCGTCGTGGCGGGGCCGAAGGGGACGGGCGAGTAGTTCGGGATCGTGGCCATGATATCAGCGCCTGATCGGCGCGATTTTGGGGCTGCGGCCAGCTTGAACGCTGAACGTGCCGCCGGCGGCCATGATCGTGCGGGAGCTGACCGGTTCGGGATGGCGTCTGTGGCGAGTATAAGCGTCTTCGCCTAGCGCATGCCGCTGGATTAGATCGATCACGAGTTGGCCGGCCAACTTCAGCGGGTCGGCGCCCTCATCCTTGCGCTGAGCCTTAGACTGAGCGCTAACAACGCGAAGGCGCCACCCATCTGCTGTCTCGTCATCGCGGCGCCAGATGCCCAGCTGTGCGCCAGCCTTCCGCAGCGAATAGTCCTCCTCCGTTTCGCCGCGCCGCGTGACCCCGCGCCGTGCGAGGCTCTGCCGTTGGCTATGCTGTGACTGAACCTCGCCACTATGCTTCCTTACCTGGCGGGCGGCGTCGTCCTGCCTGCGTCGCCATTCTTCGAGTGGCTCCAGCGGCTCGCGTGGGCGCTGCGCGTGGGCTAGTGCAGCATGCCATTTAATATCATTCTGCCTCTGCCGCTGGCTGTAGGCCTCGCTGCTTTCGTGCAGTTCGCGCGCGAGTGCGGGCGGTTGGGGCTCCGCGGCGGCGTTGGTCAGCCTTGGCACCTCCACGGATTTGATGATCAGGTCCTCCCGGCCTGCTTGCTCCGCCTGCATGTTAAAGCCGTCAACCGTAGCCTTAGCGGCCCCGAGGGCCTCCAGCGCGGCTATCATGTCGGCCATGGCGGCCAATGCAGCGGGTCGGTGCTCGGTGTAAGCGGCCGTGACATCGGCCAGCACTGCCTTGTGGCGGGCCTCCAGCGCGCGTGTTTTCTCGTCTGCTGCTGCCTTGTCTGCGGCTGCCTTGGCGGCATCGAGCGCAGCCTGGAAGGTCTTGACGGCGTTCTGAGCCCTGAACAGCTCGATATGATAACCATCAACAGCTTCGACATCGGCGGTGGCGCCGATCTTGCCGCGCTCGCCTTCGAGTTCTGCGAGCCGGGCCTCAGCTTCGCTGAGTGCGGCTTCGATGCGCTGCACGTCATTGTTGTGCTTGGCGATGGCGTTCATTGTCGTTGATCCTCTCTCGATTGAAGAAAGCGGCCACAGAGCCCGTGTGAGTGCTTTGCTTGGTCAGGTGGGGTGATGTGGCCCAAATAGGTGAAACGGCCGCTGGCGGTCGATCTGGACGGCTTTCTGGGGCTTGTTTGACGATACGGAGCGGGCCTTCGTTCACGGCGAGCCCAGCCGCGCGTTGGATATCCATGACCATGCCGGCCATGCCGCACGCATGGCGGAACTTGATCTTGCCAGTGATGCCGAGCCGGGCCAGCACACAGCAGGCCTCGTGCTCGGGTTCGCGCGAGCTGGCCAGGATGGCCTCGCCGTCAACCGTGACGTGCCAACGTCCGCCCTTAGCTGTTTCGAAGAGCCACGCGTCGATCATGCGCTGGCCTCTTTTCGCGTCTGGAAGTACGACGCTGCTGGCGGCGGCTTCTGGCGGGTGGTGACCGATAATCCCAGGTCAGTGAGGAGGCGCCTTAGCGTATTAGCCGTGGTCGTGTAGAGGCCGATATCGATCGTGCGGCCTTTCGCCATTTCGGCATCGGCGCTCTCGCACCACACGCTTAAGGTAGCAGCGCGTCGGATGAGGCTCATTTGCGCCTCCGACGGCGGCGTCGCGAGATCGGCAATTAGCTGGGAACTGAGGTCGTGATAGCGGCGACCCGCACGGGTGCGGCCGTTAATTTGGGTGTTTAGGCCTGTGTCGGAGGCTATTCGGGGGCCTATATGGCCGGCTTTGTGAGCTATTACCGTCATGTTTCAAGCGCTCCCAGGGCGACAAAGGCCTTCAGCGTGCGAGCAATGTACTACCTGTGGTAACAGAACACCACATCCCGACAGAAAAAATAAAAAATACAGAGCCTCGTATTAGCCATCTGTTGGACACAGCGCCGCAGGATGACTGCTAACGCTTTGATTTAGCTTGATCGTGTCCGCGGCTGCGCACCCTTGTTTCCGCCCTGTCGGGGCGGGC